>DATNGO010000034.1:0-22204 GCA_035605855.1 Acidobacteriaceae bacterium
CGCCATCACAGGAGCTGCAATCAGAGCACACAACGCCACACACTTGGATACAGACAACACGGAACTACCCCCTTGGGACGAACAATATGGATTGGGACTTCACTATGCGATATGCACGCATCATGCCATTTAGAACGGAAGGCGACATATTGAAAACCTAGCTTCTGCTGCGAATGCAGTCGCACTTATGCAGCAACTTGCATCCATCCGAGGAAACGCTTTTCCTCTTCCACTCAAATCCCCATACCAACAAACCGAAAAGCCTCGACTGGTAGCCTTGGGATCGGTACTGTCGCACGGTAGCTCTCCTGAGACCAGCGTCGAACACGGTTTCGGCAACCGTAGGACCGATGGCCCACATGCGGTTTGGCGAAGTGAACCAATCAGCGGCGCTCAATCCGGTGAACCCTGCGGTTCCGGACAAAAGAACACTGGGGAAGTAGGCACTTTTTGCAACGCCAATCCCGGCGTTGGCCGCGGCGACTGCGCGCTCGGCCGACGCAATGTCCGGACGCCGCAGCAAATGGTTGAATGCGCTCGAACTGGAGCGGTATATGGGTATCAGTTCCGCGGATCGTCATCTGGGCCTTCATCTTTTCCGGAGCGGGCAATCGCGACAAGAGAATCTCATCGATGTAACAACACACGTGAAGGCGATCCTGAGGCGTTCCGAGAACGATGACCGGCGTCGCCCTTGGGCATACATGTCGTAGGATCCCTGGGGCGAGATATAGCTTCCCGGCGTCGTATTCACTTAATGTGCTCACCCTCTCTTACGATGATTTGCTTGACCGTGCCATGGACCTCAAGGTAGATGGTGATGTTTGAACCGCTTGCCTGCTGGCTTTCCACGATCCCTTCAGCGTAAATACCCTGCGAATAAGGATTCGAAACTGGGTTGAATAGCGGAGGCTGCGGCGGCTTTTCAATTGCGAAGACAATAGCAGCTGCGCAGCCTAGCAGGACGCCAATACCGGAGAGAACGAAAAGCAGTCTAGTCTCTATGTTTCAGGAGCCTATACGGTCATCGACTATGCTCGCCGATGCTTTCAGCATTATGGTCTGCTCGCCGAGAGCGGATGCAGTTCGATGACCTCAACGTCCTGTCCTGAAGGAAAGCGCACTTCCAATGCCTCTTTCAGCGCCCTTCCGGAAACAGTCCAGGTCTCTCCTGTGTTCCACGATGTGGCGCGGAATTGGCCTGCGGGATACCCGGGAATACGGAACCGCGCGTTGGTGGCAGAGCTCTCATTTCGAAACAACGCCACCATGCCATCGCCGGTCCGGGCGAACCGCGCAAAACCATCCCACCGATCGATCCGCGGTTCGCGCCAACTCCCCAACGGAAAGAAGGAGTCGGAAATCTTCGCTGAAGCACACAGGCGTTCGTAGCGGCCGGTCCAGTTGCGATAGGCAGCAGAAGTTTTTGCATCCACTCGGCGCAAGTCGCCGAGGAACACGTGCCCAGATCCCATCGCGGTGGCTGCATGGTCCTGCCAGGACGGCATCTCCGCCTGAAGGTTGCCGATGAGCATGGTGTTCACCGGGATCGCCATTCCCCGCTGATATAGCAACGTGCGGGCCTGAAGAGGGCCGGCATCATCGGCAGAGCGATCCCCGATGTTGCTCATCCAGTCCAGATCCGCCACGCGCAACAGACCGTAATCGATCAGGTGCTTTTCTCCCCACAGCTCAAACGTGTAGTCGATCAGCAGCTTTGGGAAGCGTTCGTGCAGAGTATTGGCTATCAGATCGAGCGATTCGTAGATGCGCTCGGAGGATTCCTGCGGCGTCTTGTATTCTTCGCGCTTCTCGAAGCATCCCGGCTGCTCGCCATAGGCGTTGAAAACGGTAGTGAGGTCCAGCTTTACGTAGTTCAGGTCGTAGCGATTTACAAGCTCCGAGATGCGGTCGATGACGGCATACTTGTATGGACTCGCCAACGAGAGCACGATGCCTGATGAGTTGGAATAGCGCAGGCTGCCATCCGGTTCGTGGCACGCCCACTCGGGATGTTGCAAGAAGTCATGCGACTTGACATCAATCAATGCAAGCGGGCTCCACAAGCCTCGCTCGAGCCCCAACTGACGCGCCTGGGCGAACACAGGATCGAGGCCGTCGGGAAACTTCTTCGTATCAACGGTATTGTCACCGTAGCGCAGCTCCCAACCGTCATCCAGCGTGAACAAGGTGAAGCCAGTGGCAGCGGCCCGCCGCATCAGTTGCGCAACGAGTCCTGCGCTGATGTCCTTATGAAACGGCTCCCACGTGTTATATATCCATGGCTCAACCTGTACGCGCTTGGTCACGATGCGATCGCGCACATACTCTGGAATTCGCCAGTGGGGGTCAGAGGCTGTTCCGCGCTGGTAAAACAGCACGGAAACGCCTGCAGTCTTGAACACTTCCCCGGCCGCTATTGTCCTTTGAAATGGAAACAGGTCTGTGTCATACATCGCGGAAAACGCGGGCGTCCACTGTGACCAGCCGATTTGACCGAGCTCGGTGCGCTTCAGATAACCCGGCACCTCACTGAGAACCGCAAATCCGATTCCTGTCTTCGCATCCTCCAGCAGCACCGCAACATCATTCACGCGTCCGGTGAAGTAGGTCTCCCGTGGCTGCTCGCCATAGCCGCCGTACGCTATCAGTTCTTTCTCCGGTCCTGGTGAGAGCAGCCCATTCGTTACCGTCAGATGCTGAAGAACAACTGGTGTCGGTCCGGTATTCCGAATCTCAAGAAACTGCCGCACGGCCGGCTCGCCCTTCGCCAGTTCATAGTGCACTACTACTTCCACAGGAGCGTGCAGGGCCTCGAGCCGCACGGCCAATTGGGCAGTACCATCACTGGATGTCGATTTCGTAGCCCCTTCCAGGTGGACATCACTGGATTTGCCGCTCACGGGCTTCCCATCGACCGACACTTGAAACTCGTTGAAGCCGTGATGCACAGACCCAGGCAGAACGAACTCGTGGGCACTGCTATGGTCGCTCCACTCCAGCGTCTCGAGACCGTACTGGGCGGAATAAAACACGGCTTTACGCACCACCCCGTTATCCAGCACCCAATCGCGCGATTGCGCCGAATCATTCGGCCGCTGCGCGCCTATCGCGGCTGAAGTGACTAAAAGCATCGAGACCAACAAGCTGCATCGAAGAATCATTTTGGAATAAATTCAAACGTCATATTGATATTGAAGCTCCGGCGACGTAACGCACCCGTATTAATCCCGACGGGATTTTTTGCAGCCTTCAGCGGGTGGTCGCGCGAAGAATTAGTTTCGGCTTCAGTACCGTCCGTCGCGGCGAAGACTTTTTGTCCTTATTCAAGAGTGTTAACACGGCCTTGGCTGATTTTTCCCCAAGGGCTTTCGCATCCTGATCGACCGTCGACAGAGGAAGCCGCAGTGCCTGCCCCAACGGATGATTGCCGACACCGATGATCGCTACATCTCTCGGAATGCGAAGTCCCGCTGCCAATACAGCCTCAATCGCGCCAATTGCCATTGGATCGTTGAAGCAGAATATGCCGTCGATCTGGGGCTTTTCCTTCAACAATCGCTGGGTTGCTTCGAAGCCATGGTGGAAAGAACGCGGTCCGGGCTCCACCGGTGTAACCACATACTTTTCTCGAAACGGAAGACCCGCGGCCTCAAGTGCGGCTCTGTATCCCTGAAAGCGCATCTGCCCGGGGCTCATCGGTGGTCCCATGATGTGGCCGATGCGCTTGCAGCCGGTCTTGATCAGGTGCTCGGTTGCCATCCTACCCACGAGCAAATCATCGACGCCAACGTATGGGGCCTTGAACGAAGGCACTTCGCGATCCAGTAGAACGAAGGGAACGTCGCGCTGCTGGAGCAGATTGAAGCACGAGGTGTCAGCGCCGGACGTTGCAATCACCATTGCGTCGGCGCCGAAAGAAAGCAGATGTTCGATCTCACTGAGCTGCAGCTTCTCGTCTTCGGCCGTCCATGCGATTAGCGTGGTATAGCCGTGCTTACGCAGCACTTCAGAAATCGAGACTGCGATTTCCGCGAAGAAGCCATGCACCAGGTCTGGAATGACAAGAGCGATCAGCGACGTGCGCCCAGTTACCAGGCTACGAGCCATCAGGTTGGGTCGATATTGGAGCTCCTGCACACGCTTCAGGACTCGTTCTTTCGTTGCCTGACCAATGTCAGGATGATGGCGCAGCACCTTGGACACCGTGACCGCCGAGACTCCCAGATCCCGGGCGATATCCTTCATGCGAATAACCGGCATAATTCCCCATCCTATCTAGCATTCACAGCGAATTACACGGAGATTGCTTCGCGGGACCCGCCCCGCAACGTCATAGGTTCTGTGCGCCCAGGCACCCACGGTAAAGCCAGCAGGATCGCCACTGGTAACAGCATTGCTGTACGCAAACCGAGAAACATCGAGAGTTGCCCGAGCACCAGTGGACAGACAGCGCCTCCCATTGCAGCGGCTGCCAGTACGATCCCCATGCGCCGCGTTCCGAGGCGCCAGTCGAGCGTGCCCGAAAGTACCAGCGGGAAGCCTGGCCCGATCAGTAGACCGACAATGAGGCCGGCAGAAATGCCCGACACCTGCGGAACAGCAATCAGTTGCACCAGCAGCAGGGCTGTGCCTATCAGCACAACCTTGAGGATGCGCTCGCGGACTGCACGTGTCAGTTCTCGGGGAACCGCCATGCGCGAAAGGATCAGTCCCAGCCACAGCGCCGATGTCACCCAGGGCGCTTGCGCCAGCGTGCTTCCGCCATAACGATTTGCGAACGTAGGCAGCCAGCCGCTGATACTTCCTTCCGCGCCGCCGTAGAGAAACATTGCGGCAACGCAAGCGAACGTGACGAAGCGCGCGGGGTGAGGATTCAGTGCTACGTGCGGTGTGACGGAATCGGTTGCTTCGCTGCGCCATGCGTCCTGGTCCAACAGGCATCCAAGAAAGAGTGCAGCCAGCAAGAGTAGGCGACCAGCCAAAGACATGCCAAGAAAGCCTGATGCGACGAATGCAGGCGCGAGCATCGCGCCAACGCACCACACCGCTCCGAGCCGGGCCAGCAGTCCGCTCCGCTGCTGAACGGGCAGCCGGCCCGCCAGTAGGTTCACCGCACTCATCAGTGAACCCAGGCCAAAGCCGGTCATCAAAACGGTCAGAAGCGCGACAACATAGATGTGGGTCGAACTGCTGCGCGTGCACAGGGCGAAGCCAGCCATGCCGGCCGACGCGCAGAAAACTCCACGGCGCACTGCGCGCTCCAACCTGTGCTGCAGCGTCAGCGTACCGCAGCACGAGCCCGCCAATAGCATGCCCAGCAGCAAACCCGAGCGGTTGTCGGTGAGTCCCCACTGCCTCGCCAACACGGGGAGCACCGGCCCCATCAATCCACAACCCAGGCCCGCGCAAAGGAATGCCAGCGCCCACACCCGTTTCGCTCTAGCGCCAATGGCATTGGTCATGGAGACCCTCAGCAAAAAAAGCAGTTATGGTTGCGCTTCGAAGATGGCTGCGGCTGCGGCGTAGTCACCTTCGAGACGGAAGCTGAAACCGTGATTCATCCAGTAGGCACCGGACGCCTTTGGCGGCGTGCCCGCCTCCAGGCTGCCGCCCAGCGCACGCACTGTGTACACCGCATCCTCGCGCATTCCACGCGGGTGTATCACGGGCGCCGGGTACTGCATTTGTTCCGAGTGCAGAAACCCAAACACCACCGCCTTGCGCTCATCCGGCGAAACCGATTCTGTAGCGGCGAAGTTGCTGCCGTCCCGCGGCGACGCAAGGCGGTGCAATGTTCCCTGCTGCACGACGTCGCGCATTGCCTTGTACTCGGCAATCATCTGCTTTGCCGTGGTGAAATCCTGCGGCGTCCATTTATTCAAGTCCGCCCCGATGCCGAGCGAGCCTTGCATCGCGGAGAGGAAGCGATAAGTGAGCGACGTCGTGCGATGGTTGTACCAGTTCGGAGAATCCGTCACCCAGGCCATCATCACTTGTGGCGTATAGGCGTAGCTGAACCCATCCTGGATGCTCAACCGGTCGAACGGGTCGGTATTGTCCGAGGGCCACACCTCATCCGTGTATCGCATCACTCCCAAATCTACGCGGCCACCACCTCCCGAGCAGGACTCGATCTCCACCAGGGGATGCTTCGCCCGCAGCTCGTGCAGAATTGAGTAGTAGTTCTCGATGTACCGTATGTAAATCATCTTCTGCTTGTCAGCGGCTATCTGTGGCCACCCGGGCTCCGACCAGTTCCGGTTGGCGTCCCACTTCAGAAACGCAATCTGATTTTCGCTAAGCAGCTTGTCAAGCACTCCAAACACATACGCACGCACCTCAGGCATTGCGAGGTTCAGCACGAACTGGGATCGAGCCTGTGTACGTGGACGCCCATCAAAGTGAATGATCCAGTCTGGATGCTTGCGATACAGGTCGCTGTTCTCGTTGACCATCTCCGGCTCGACCCACAGACCGAAGTCCATGCCGAGCGAATGCACGCGGTCGATCAGAGGCTTCAACCCATGCGGGAATTTGTCAGGGTCCGGATACCAGTCGCCCAGACCGGCATGGTCGTCCTTCCGCGTGCTGAACCAGCCATCGTCCATGACGAACCTCTCAACGCCGATGGACGCGGCCTTCTCCGCCAGTTGCGCCTGGCCTTCTTCCGAGACCCGAAACTCCGTCGCTTCCCACGAGTTGTACAGTACCGGACGCAGCCGTGGATGTGGCGCCTGCGGCAACACCTGGGCTCGCTGAAATTCCGATTCAAGGTGCGACATCTCCTCATATCCATGCGCTGCAAAGCCACCGTAAAACTCTGGCGAGCGCAACGATTCCCCTGGTTCCAGGGGATACGCGAAGTCGAATGAATTGAACCCGCCCGTGATGCGAACCTGCTGCAGTTCGTCCTGCTGAACGGTGATGCGCCACGATCCGCTCCACGCCAGCGCCCCAAACCAGACCTTCCCCGCGGTCTCAGTGACCGCGCCGTTCTCGCTGATGGCAAACCATGGGGCGAACTCATGCCCGGTAAAACCGCGGCGGCTCTCGAGCACTGTCTCGGCGGCCGACACCGGCCGCGTCTGCAACTGGTCCTCACCGCCCCAACGTCCGCTCAGATAATGCAGTGAGTATGTGCTCGACCTCGGCAGGTTCCATGAGCCTGCCTGCATCTCTTCCACCACCAGCGGTGAGTGCGTTTTGTTGGTCACCTCTGCGGAACGCTTGAGGATGCCGGTCTGTCCGTCCATCTTGTAATGCAGCGTGACATAAACCTCGCGCTCTATGTCCTTCAGCGTGACCTCGATCTCGCTTCCGTGCACCTGATGAGACAGATAGTGCAGAACCAGGTCGCGATTTCCGTCCGGAAAGGTAATCTTCAATGACGGCTCGGTCGTCAACCCACCACCCCAGCCCGCGAACTCCTGCGCTGTGTCCGTCAGCTCGAACGCCCTGCTCATCGGCACGGGCTGGCTCAGCGGATCGTCGGTATGCAGCTGCGCTCCCCAGTAAACCGTCTGCAACTCGCCTTGGCGGTTGACCCCGAAGGCGTATGTCACGCCGCCGCCATCCAGGCGAAATACGTGGTTCGCGACATCGTAAGCAGCCGTCGCGTTCTGAGCGGGGGAAGCTGCCGCAGAACAGAACCCGGCAATCGCCATCATCAGCCCGAGTCTCCTAGCCCACATCAAACGCATTCATTCCTCTCCCTATGCACTACGGTTGTGCTGTGTAATGGAACCACCGAAAATCCGCCGGATTGCCGCTCGCGCTGCCCGCTTCGCTGAACATCGCGATGTACGCTCCGCTCCACACGTTCGCCACTTCGCTGCCCAGAAGCCGCTGGTCGCCGCTCCCCAGCTCGTGCCATTGCTTGCCGTCACTAGACCACGAAAACGAATATTGCTCCGGTTCTGACGTCACTCTGAGCTGCACAGGGCCATCAGGAACCGGCTGCTGTGCGGCGATCACGTGAATGTCCGCGACCTGCTTTGCGAGTTGCACTACCCGCCGCCCATTCTCCCATGCAATCGCGATGTCATAGTGATACTGCGGCGAAAGAAACACCGTGAGGCCCGCGCGATCGCCCGCTGTTGCCGGATGAGTCTCGAGCTCCGCCGACGAAACTGTACGCCACTCTGTCTGCCGCCTCCCCACAAAGGCGGTTGCATTTCTGAACGACATCGGGCCCGGCTGGCCATGCAGCCGCAGATATCCCGGCCTTTCTGTCAGCGAGAAGAGCCGCCAGCCCGCAGACCCCAGCGTGTTCCACTGCATGCCGAGCCGAGGCTCCGTGAAACTCTCCAGTTCAGGGTCCGGCGGGAATGGGTGAGCTGACGGCAGCGCGTGAACTACAGTTAGGTTCTGCTCATCGTGATCGCTCACGACCGGCCAGCCGTCATGCCACTCCACCGGAAACAGAAATGTCTCTCGCCCCAGCGAGAAATGCGCATAGTTGAAGTGCCGGGTGCCCAGGCAGACCGTCCACCACTTATGTTCAGGCGTATCGACCAGATCGCAGTGGCCCAGAGTGCGCAGCCGGTCATCCCAGCTCTTGTGCTGAGAAACCCAGGGGTTCTGCGGATCGGGTTCGAATGGGCCCCACGGCGACTTCGCCCGCCCGATCGTCTCCATGTGCAGGAAGCGGCTGCCGCCCTCGGCCAGCGCAAGGTAGTACCACTCACCGAAATGATAGAGATGCGGGCCTTCTGCGTCCGTGCTGACCATGCCGCGAGAGACCGTGCGAAGCTCTGAGCTCAGCTTGCCCGTGTCGACATCGATCTCCGCCTGCACAATGCGATGCGCTTCGTCAGGCCCGCGCCTCGTGTAATACACTTTCCCGTCGTCATCGAAGAGCAGGCTCGGATCGAACATGCCCTGATCGATTTTCACCGGCAACGACCATGGCCCCGCAGCGTTTTCCGCACTCACCAGGAAATTGCCACCGCCGCGGACGTCCGTGGTGAGCGCGTAAAAACGCCCGTTGTGATACCGCAGCGTGCATGCATAGGTGGAAGGATGATCGTCGTGTAGCGCCGCGAACTGCTCCGGCCGCTCCAGCGCGTAGCCGATTCGCTTCCAGTGCACTAAGTCGAAGCTGTGATAAACGGGGCAGGAGGGGAAGTATTCAAACGAGCTGGTCGTGAGGAAATACTCGCTGCCGACACGCACGATCGATGGATCCGGATTCATGCCGCGAATGACCGGGTTCGTGTAACTATCCGCCTTCGCGGGCGTAGAAACTGCTGCGGCCAACACCACACCGAGAATGCCGGACAGACGCGTCGCGATCAAGGATTCACTCCTAAGCAAGCCTAATCGAGTGCGGTTTACGCGAAATGCAGACGCAGCGCGACTCCGATCGCTGCCGGCGAGGGAAGATCGTCCGGCGGGGTCACGCGCAACGCAGCATCTTCCTGTTTGAATTTCAGCTTGCCAGGCGATCCCAGCATCTCAACGCTCTTTACGGTCTTCCCGGCAGCCGTGTTGTTGCGGCCGAGCGACTTCACAACAATTTCCTGCCGCGGAGTACCCTGCACAAACACATACAGGTCATCCCCCTTGGTCACAAAGCGGAAGTCTTCGGCAGTCAGGTCGGGCTTGCGGTCTTCATTCATGCCAGCACCGGCTGAGATCGCAAGCGACGGACCTTCGCCGAATGTCGTCCATGGCTTCGTGCCATAGATGCCGGCGCTGTTGGTCTGCATCCACTGTGTTATGCTCGCCAGCACCACCCGCTCGTCCGGGTCGAGCTCGCCGCTTGCCGGCAGTGGGAAGTTCAACAGAAGGTTGCCGTTCTTGCTGACAATGTCAACCAACAAGTCAACAACCTTCTTCGCCGACTTGTACTCAATACCGCGCTTGTAATGCCAGTCGCCGATGCAGGTGTCGGTCTGCCATGGATGTTCGCGAATTCCGTCAGCCACCCCGCGCTCGCGGTCGAGCAGGCACGTGCCTATAGCGCAGTCGCTCTCAATCTTGCTGTCATAGACCCCCTCAACCTTTCCACCATGCCGGCCCGCACTCACGTTATACAGTTCCGCCACGGCTTCCAGACCATACTCTTCGAAGGGAATTCCGCCGTCGGTATAGAGCAGGTCCGGCCGGTGCTGATCAATCAGGTCCATCACACGCCTGGTGTACTGCAGTTTCCACCAGTCCGGTGCGACGCGGCCCATTGGTTTCGCCGTTCGCAGGAAGTCCGCGGGCTCATCGCGGTAATCGTGATAGAGGTCCGCAAAATCGGAAGCATTCCCGTCATACGGAATGCCTTTGTACGGCCCTTCTTTATCCGCGAGGTGTGACGTCACCCACCAGTCATAACTGTTGGAAAGATGCTCGCTCACGCCAAACCGCAGGCCGCGCTTGCGTGCCGCGGCCGCCCAAACTCCGACAACATCCTTCCCCGGTCCTTTCACCACAGCGTTCCAGCGCGGCTGATACCTGGAGTTCCACAGGTCGAAGTTATCGTGATGCACGCCCATGCTGAAGAAGTATTTCGCCCCCGCTTTCACGTAGAGGTCGATCAAAGCATCAGGGTCCCAGCGGTCTGCCGTAAAGAGATGCACCAGGTCCTTGTACCCAACTTTGCTCTGCGGACCGAATCGCTGGAGGTGGTACTTATACTGCGGTGACCCCTCGATATACATGTTGCGCGCGTACCAGTCTCCATCTTCGATCGCGGACTGCGGCCCCCAGTGGGCCCAGATGCCGAACTTGGCCTCGCCAAACCATGCAGGGATCTGATAGCTGCGCAGTGAGGCGCGTGTGCCCACAAACGGCCCAGGATGCAGCGGAGGCATCCTATCTTTCTGTTGTTGCGCGAACAAGCCGCGCGAAAAGATCCCTGTTGCGCCGGCACCCATGAGTTTCAATCCCGTCCGCCTGCTCACCTTCATCGTTATTGCCTCCTGGGTTGTGGCCGTGGAGATGCCCGGTTGCTCTTGATGACTTGCTCGTGGATCAAGTCTGTAGTCTTAGTAATCGATAACTGTAACTTTTACTTTACCAGCATATCAACGAAGATCTTGCACGTCTTCACCTCGTGTTATCAAACAGACGTGGCCTTATCTCAAGCAGCAGATGTTCCCCCGGTTTGAGACGGTCTGTCTCGCCATCCAGCGTGTGTCCGTAGCGGTACCGCGCGGGAATCACAGTCGCGGACTCCACGCCCTTGATGCTCGTAGTCCAGGCAATAACGCTGTCTCCGGAGTGCGGGCCGCGGAGACTACACCACCAGACCGTCCCGCTCGAGCGGCAGGCGGCCGTGAAGGTGGCCCCGTGCAGCCATGAGTAGATAGTGTTCAAAGCGCGGCCGGCCGGCGTGAGTCCCCTCGGGATGACCGGATCGCTGTGGCATTGCCACATCTCGGCAGAGGTGGACGGGAGGCCAAATCCGTAGAGCGTGCCGTTACATTGGTGATCTGCCTCGTACCACAAATTCACGGCGATACCCGCGTCGGCCAGCAGGATCGTTTCGCGCGCAAGGAATGCCTGCCGCAGGTGATCGGTCACGGCATCGGCAAAGCCCGCGGCGTTGACGCCGTGCAGCAACGTGCGATTGCCGTTCCATCCCGATTCGGTGTTCCAGATTGGCGTATCCCTGGGCAAGTATGCGCGCGCGGCCAGCACTGCGCGCACCGCGCCCGGTTGATCGACAATGGCCCAATGGCAGGAGACGTTCGGCACGTTCGCCGTGCTGCACTGCGGATCATTCAGTGAAACATTTGTCTCCGGGAACGGTGGATAACTGATGTTCGTACGTGAGGGATAAGCATGAAAGCTGACTACATCCGGAAGCGAAGCGTCGGGAATTGCATGCCAGGCATCCAGAAACTCGCCAAGCGCGCGGTCGAAGACGCCTGAGCCGGATGGACCGTCTCCGCCGCGGCCTACTCCTCCGGCAGAGGTTGAACCACCGATGACACGGCAGTCGCCGCAGTACATCCGGACGATGACGGCCATGTCGTTCGCCATCTTTACCAGGTGCACCAGGCTGTCGTCCCAGAAATTCGAAGCATTGAATTCGTTCCATGCCTCGAAATTTCGAATGCGGCAGCGGCCGCGCAATGGAGCGACGGGTGCACGAGAAACTCCGCAGTTCTTCTGCATCAGGCTGGTCACCCACTCCTTCCAGATGCAGTTTCCCTGCGCGCTAACTTCGTCTGACAGCGGCGCGACGCACGCTTCGTTCTTCGCATCGATATCGTACGGCGCACGCTTCGCCGGTTCCGAACCGGTGCCCTGCACAGCCCACTGCGGCACGGTATTGAAGGTGTAGATCAGCTCAGTTCCATGCCTCTCCGCTGTGTCGACCCATCCAGTACCGGGTGTGAACAAGTTGCCAAATGTATGGCTGTAGACACCGCGCGCAGTCTCAATGGACGCCCACCGCTCACCGGCGTTTGTGCGGATGATCGCGGGGTTCGGCAGCCCGAGATCAGAGGGCCAGTTCTTCGCATGCAGCACGTACGCGTTGCTGATGGCGCTGTCAGGAACCTTCAGGGGATAGGTCTGCGCCTGCGCATGCGTCGCAAATAACGCGAGACTTAGCCCCGGCATCAAGAGCCGAACCATTACCGAGCAACGCAACCCTGTCACTTTCGCCGCTCCTGTAGCGTGACCGTGTCCGGTGTAGCCGGCGCCTGTAGCAGTTTGCTTTGCAGCCAGGCGGAGTAGATCAGGTCGCGCAGCATTGCGCTGCCTTCCGCCATGCGTCGTGCAATAAACTCGTCGGCTTCGGGTGTTCCGGTTCCTGTTAGCCCGCCTTGCTTATCCAGGCGGTATACCTGCTCGGCGTACGCTCCTTCGCGGCGCAGATAATCCAGCGTCTCGCTGAAAGAGTCGCCAAGCGGATGCGGAGCCGGGATGTATCCTTCCACCTCTTTCGCTGTCACTTTGTCCGCCGCGATCGCGTCGTCGGCCAAGGCCTCGAACTGATGATGAATCGATCCCCTGGTGTTATAGCTGTTCGGATTGGATGGCCCTGCCCAGCCGTGAATATGGATGCTGGCGTGCAGCGGCATCGATCCGTCGCCAACGTAATGACCAAGCCAGCCGGCATAGTAGAGTGCCGCCTCCTTAATTTGCGGAAGGTCGGCTTTCGTCATCGGCTCCATGTCCACGCCGGCGATGGCCGGGATGTCGCCGGTCACGAGTCGGTAGTCAAAAAAAGCGCAGACGAGACGCTCGTACACTTCCTCAACGCCCCAGGGCAGCGTGCCAATTGATAGTGCGGTGAGCTGTGCCTTCAACTCTGGGTGTCGCGCGCGCCGCTCATCGAGCAACTGCAGGTAGTCGTAGCGGCGCCGTGGCAGCGGACCGAGCGCCGCGGCAGCTTCATAGCGAAAGAAGTGGTCCGAGCTCGACGCGCGGTTGAGATCCGGCGCGATATTGGGCCGCCACCGGTCGGGTTCCGGTCCCAGGTACGCGATTTCCGCGATTGCAGCCGATGTACGCATGAAGGCCGGCATGTCCCCGGGCAGAGTTTCGGCGGCGGCAAGGTTGATCATGCGATGGCCGCGGTTCGACCACGCATGGCCGGTCTGGCAACTCAGCAGCGCGCAACAGAGTGCACCGCACAGGAAATGACTTGGCCTGGTTCCCATTGCCCATCCATTCTTCTTTAAGAAAGTGGCGCGGCGGACGGGGAGTGGACCGCCGCGCCTGACTGGAGATCAGTGCTGCTTCCCGTTTCCGAAGAAGTACTTAAGAGCAAACTGGAACTCGCGCGCGTCGCTGGGGGCATCCCGAGTGCCGTTAATGGAAGCGAACGACGAATTGTTCGGGGTCAACGTTCCCGGCTGTCCGAAGTTCGGTGTATTGGTGATATTGAACGCTTCAGCGCGGAACTCGAACACGTTCTGCTCGGACAGATGGAATAGTTTCTCCACCCCCAGATCGCCGCGATGGAAGACCGGACCAAACCCCTGGCCCGGCTGCGAGCCGAGCGGCGTGAAGTCTGTCTGCCCAATCGTCGTCGCCGCATACGGATTCGAGAATGCCGCAGAGTTGAACCAGTGTGTCAGCGTCTTCGCACCCTTATACAGATTTGACTTGTCCGGAAGTGCATAGCAGCCTTCGCCGTCGGTTGTACTGACTGTGCAGTTGATCGTCACCGCCTGACCACTTTGGTAGGTGAAGATGCCGGTCATGTTCCATCCGCCGACCAGCGCGTCCATCGGGCCGCGATGATTGACCCATCGGCGTCCATAACCGAAGGGCAGCTTCCAGACGCCGCCGGCATGGAAGACGTTCTGCGCCTCGAAGCCAAGGTTGCCGTACTCGCCCTTCATGCCCCAACCGTTGACCAGAGGAGCGCGATACCCAAGCGAGTTGTACAGCACCGAGTCCGATCCGTAGCCCAGCAGACGAGACCAGGTGTAGTTCGCGATCAGGCTGGTGCCACCCGAAAGGAACTTCTGGTAGTTCACCTGCATGCTGTTGTAATTGTTCGAACCGCCCAGCACTGTGAAGTAGTTGTTCTGCGCGATGCACGGATACTGATCGTAGTACGCCTTCGTCGCTGACGTCCCGCCGATGTTGGCATCATGCGTCAGGCCCGCAGGGTTGCAGCTGGGGCCAGGACTTACGCTGGTGACCGAAACGTTCGTAGGCAGCACCAGGTCTGGACGGTTCGAACCGATGTTTCCTTCCACATGCCGTGACTGCGTGCCAACGTATGCGATGGTGAGCGACTGTGACGACGTCAGCAACTGCTGCCAGCTAAGGTTCTCTTCCTGCACGTAGGGAATGTGGTTATGGTACTCGTTGCCGCGCGGCGAAATTTGGTAGCCCTGCGCCAACGCCGGGCTTAGCGGCACGCCGGACAGGCCTTTGTCCATGGGCCCGGCGGCAGGAGCGCCGCCCGACTGATTGGCGTAGTCCGACGCAATGCTGGCGTTGGAAAGTCCTGGCGTGATGTTGATTGCAAAGCTGAACGGATAATCGTCGCCGGGGTTGTACCCATCGCCACGGGCGAAGATGCCGGCATAAAAGATGCCGTATGCTCCACGCAGGACAGTGTGAGGATAAAGGTTCCACGCGAACCCGATGCGCGGCGAGAAGTTCGTCTCTGGCGTCTGCGCGAGTTGATGATTTGACGTGTACACCAGCCCAATCCCGGACAGGTTCAACAGCGAGATAAACGTCGGCGACAGCGCTATATCCTTCGAGCGGTCGTCGATGAAGTAGGTCGCCTGGCCGTTGGGTGAGTCCCATGCGGGAACGAAGTTTGCACCCCGGCCCGCATGATCGATGCCGTTGCGGAAGTATTCCCAACGCAAGCCGTAGGTCATCGTAAACGTCGGCGTCACCCGCCACGTGTCAGTGAAGTACGTTCCGAAGTATGGACGCCGGTAATCCTGCTGCGAGAGCGGCGAGCCCTGGATTTGGTTGCTGCCGCCCACATAGTCGTAGTGCCCGCAGCCGGAAGTTACCGAGCCGCCGGACTGCTCCAGATTCGCTGGACATACACCCGCAACGCTGGAAGCTGCCGGCTCAATAGCAAACTGGGCGATGCCCAGGTTAAACGTCGATCCGTTCGGGTTATTGACGTAGCTGCCCGTGAAGGAAAAGTATCCGTGCGGGAACTGCGCGCTGTTGATCGCATTCTTCATGCGCTCATAGTCCGCGCCAAAACGCATGGAATGCTTTCCACGATCGAACGAGACGTTTTCGTTATACTGCGTCTCCGCGCCAATTTCATTCAGCGGGATATTGTTGTGCTCACCCAGTTCGGACAGACCGGAAATCTTGATCTGGGTCAGACCGCCGTTCGGCGCCGCGTCGGGAATCCCCGGCACGCCGTAGTGCTGGTTCAGGCCGCCCTGGTCGCCGTAAGGTTGCACGCGGTTCATGTGGATGCGGTTGTAGCCAATACGAAACTCATTCACCAGCCGTGGCGAGAAGATATGCGTCTCTCCGACGGCCGCGCCGAAGATAGCATCCGATTCCGTGCCCACTGTCGCGGATGTGCCGCAATCGGCCAACGTGGAACAAGGCGCCGGGATGCTGCGAGGGATGTTGCCGTAGCTCACACGCTCGAACAACTGATCCTGGCTCGATATGTTCTGGTCGAAGCGCGTATCGAAGGTGTCGCCCGTCGAGCGCAGCACCGGAGCACTCACATAGTTGTTGCTGAAGTTCGTTCCGTTTGTGTTCGGCAGCGGAAAAAGCGATGCCAGTCCTACAGAGACCGGGGACAGCCGGCTGGCGGGAATGACGTTCACGCAGGTCGTACAGGTTCCCAGCCCCGGCGCGGTTCCGTTACTGGTGAATGGGTCGCGCACGTATCCCGCCTTGGTGGTGGTCAGTCCCGTCACAGGGTCCGTCGCGCCGGCTGCAAGATAGCGCGTCGTCGCGGGATCGAAAATCTGCCCGTTCCTGAACACTCGTCCCAGTACGTCAGTCTGCGTCCCCGTCGAGCTGTACAGGTCGGTGAAGTCGGTGAAGTGCGAGTTGTGTTCCAGCGCCGTCGGCACCGAAGAGGTATACGCCTGGCCTTGTACGATGCGGCTGCCGGAGTAGTCGCCGAAGAAGAAGAAACGGTCTCGTCCGTCCACCAGGTGTGGAATGACGATCGGACCTCCAATCGTCCCACCGAACAGGTTGCGGTTGTACTTCGGCCGACGCAGGCCGCCTTTCTTCAGGAAGTAGTCCTCGGCATCGAACCATGCATTGCGGTTGTACTCCCAAACATCGCCAAAGAATGTGTTCTGCCCCGACTTTGTCACCGCATTAATCACGGCGCCCCCTGATCGGCCGTACTCCGCGGAGTAATTCCCGGTTTCGACCTTGAACTCCTGCAACGCGTCTGGAGGCGGAAGCAGGGTGAAGGAATTTCCGTTACCAAAGTCCGCCGTCATGTTGTTGTTCGTGATGCCGTCAAGCAGGTAATCATTGAACGTGGTCACGATGCCATTGGCAGTAAACGATCCGCTCTGTACTTCGCCGTGACCGCTGTCGAAGTAGGTGGTCGTCGTGCCGGGCGCCAGCTGGGCCAGCAGCGTGAAGTTGCGGCCATTCAGCGGCAGATTGTTGATCTGGTCTTCGCTGACGACCTGACCCACGGAAGCCTCCTGCGTCTGCAGCTGTGCTTCTGCTGCATTGACCTCGACGGTAGCTGAAATTTCGCCAGGCTTGAGTGTCAGGTTGATTTCGAGCCGCGACTGAATCGTCACGTCCACATGCATCTGCTCAGCCTTGTCAAATCCCTGCGCCTTGGCGCTGATGGTGTACGTTCCGACTTTCAACGCCGTGAAGTTATAGCTGCCGCGCGCAGTCGACTTCTGAGTCAGCACAAGACCAGTGGCTTCGTTGCGGACGGTCACGACCGCTTGCGGGACAGCGGCGCCGGTCGAGTCCGTCACCGTGCCCACAACAGTGCCGGTATCAATCTGCGCTGTCGCACGCATCGGTACAAACAGCGCTATCAGGAACATCAATGCGGCTGCGGCCGCCCCAATCAACCGGCGTCCTGCTGCGGGTTTCGTGAACACATTCTGAAGCGGCATACCCTTCCTCCGGAAAAACAAGTCAAACATCCATGCGGTTTCGTTACTAACGGGTGCGAGATCGTACCTGCGTTCGTGAACGATTTGCGCGTCGAGCAAGGCGGTCCGCCTTGCGGGTATCGGCGGTCATCAGCACAGCACCTCGAACATTCGGGAGAAGGAGCTGCGCATCTGCTCAATGCCAGCGCAGCCCGCCCCGTTCACCTTGGCCGGTTACTTCACCGTTTTAGCAACGGCTTATTCCCGATACATCACCACGCGGTAAAAAACTTGCATGGCCTTACCGCAATTGGTCGTAAAGTCCAGCCTAGATGGATAAAGTTATCGATAAATGAAGACACCGAAACTGATATCATGCGAGTCGAGCATCGTCAACTGCAATCTCGAAAATCTTCATCAGCCCACCTGGCGTGGGCTGCAAATCGTTGGAGATAAACCGCGCCATGTTTCACCTGCCGTTTCGGTTCACGCGTAGCTTTTCGTTCGTCGCCCTGTTGTCCGTAGCTGTTGGCGTTGCCGCGCAGAATCCGTCTCCGGATGCCGCACGCGAGCAACAGATCGAAAGCATGCTGCACAGGCTCACCTTGCAGCAGAAGCTCGACCTCATCGGAGGCGTGAGCACCTGGTACACCCACCCGGAGCCCTCCATCGGTCTGGGATCGATCCGTCTGTCCGACGGACCCGCCGGCCTGCGCTCCGGGATCCCCGCAACGGCGTATCCGTCGCCTTCCGCTCTGGCGGCAAGCTGGGACCCCGCATTGGCGCGACGCGTCGGAGCTTCGCTGGGCCACGATGCCTGCAGCCGGGGCGTGGATGTGCTGTTAGGGCCCGGCGTCAATCTCTATCGCGCTCCAATGGCAGGCCGCAATTTCGAGTACATGGGAGAGGACCCATGGCTTGCCTCCCGGATGGCCGTCGCCTACATCGAGGGCGTGCAGTCCATGGGCGTCAGCGCAACGGTGAAGCACTTCGCGCTCAACAATCAGGAGTTCAACCGCCACAATGCCAGCTCCGATGCCGACGAACGCACCATGCGCGAGCTGTACCTGCCTGCATTTGAGGCGGCAGTGAAGGAAGCGCATGTAGGAGCCATCATGGACTCTTACAACCTGGTGAACGGGACGCACTCAACGCAAAACGGCTGGCTGAACAACACCGTGGCCAAGCAGCAATGGGGCTTTGACGGGGTCATCATGTCCGACTGGGTTTCGGTATACAATGGCGTGGCTGCCGCGAACAACGGGCTCGATCTTGAGATGCCGTTCTCGCATTTCATGTCGCCCCAGGTGCTGCTGCCTGCTATACAACGGGGACAGGTCAGCGAGGCGGTGATCGACGACAAGGTCCGCCGTATCCTGCGTCTGATTCTTCGTTTTGGCATGAATAGCCGTCCACCGGATGATTCGATCTCTCTTTTCTCCGAAGACAGCGATGCAACGGCACGTCAGGAAGCACTGGAAAGCATGGTGCTGCTGAAGAATGACAGCCATCTCCTTCCGCTCGACGCAGGACGTATTTGCACGCTCGCTGTTATCGGGCCGAACGCATCACCGGCGGTGATGGGCGGCGGCGGCAGCGCGATCGTCGACACCTACAAATCTGTCAGCGTGCTGCAGGGACTGAGCGATTTTGTTCACACGCTGCCAGCAAACGCGCGCTGCCGGCCGAAAGTTCTCTATGACTCAGGCTGGCCGGACCGCTACGACGTGTTTCATGCGACCCATTTTGCCGATGGACTGCGCCAGCAGGTTTTCGCTTCACGCGACTGGAGCGGCACGCCTCAGACCTCAACGCGGCCGGACCTGAATGAAGATCGAATCGTCACGAGCCGCACTGGCTCATTGCGATGGACGGGCACCTTTGTCGCTCCCAGGGACGGTACATATTACGTGGTCGTCTACGACGGCCGCCCAGCGGACCGCCACACCGTATACGTGGATGGCCAGCGTCTCCCCGCACCGCCCGTTTCCCCTAATGAGCTCTACTACATGCGCTTGCCGCATGCGCTGCGCGCTGGACAGAGCGTCGCTCTGCGTCTCGATTACCTGCCCAACGACAACGAAGTGTATCCAGGGTTCGGAGTCATCAACGATGAGAACGTGCTTTCTGACCGCGCCCGCCGCATCGCCAATAACGCCGACGCGGTAGTGATCTCGGCAGGCTTCGACAAAACGACGGAGCACGAAGGGATGGACCGGACGTTTTCGCTTCCTGGGCTTCAGGACACGATGATCCGTAACGTCGCTGCTCTGAACAGCCGCTCCGTCCTGGTATTGAACACAGGTGGCGCCGTTGACATGGAGCCGTGGCTCGACCGCATCGGGGCGTTACTGTTGGCGTGGTATCCCGGCCAGGAAGGCGGCAGTGCGCTCGCCGACATTCTCTTCGGCCTGCACAGCCCCGAAGGCAAGTTGCCCGAAACATTCGTGCGCCGTTGGGAAGACAGCCCAACCTTCAATAGCTACTATCCGCAGCAGGGCGATCCCCAGGCCGCCGATGCACGCATCCGCTACACAGAAGGCGTGTTCCTCGGCTATCGCTGGTTTGCGACGCCCTCGGAAAACAAAAACGGAGTCAAGCCCCTTTTCCCGTTCGGCTTCGGCCTTTCCTACAGCACGTTCGAGCTCACCGGCCTTCGGCTCAACCGGAGTTCCGCAACACCTGGCGACGCAATCACTGCGTCCGTGACCATTCGCAACACGGGCAAGGTCGAGGCCGCCGACGTCGTGCAGTTGTATGTTAGCGAAGACCACCCCACCGTCCCGCGGCCGGCGATTGAGCTTAAGGGCTTTCGGAAGGTGCGCTTAGCACCCGGGGAAAGCCGCGCTGTTACCATTCCGCTGGACATGCGTTCCCTCGCCTACTGGTCCGGAGCAACGCATGACTGGCATGTCGACACCGGGAGCTTTCGAATTTTGGCCGGCGATTCCTCGCAGCACCTACCTCTCCACACCGACATCGACCTCCGATAGCCGCGCTATTCGGTCATTGCGAACGCTGCGGACGCTACATAGCGTCGCCTTCGCTCGACGCTTCATGGGCCAGAGCGTCTGCCCAAAATGAGAGCTTCTGCTCCAGGAAGAATTCGAGCAACCCCACCAACATTCAGTTCATGATCAAGGGCTCGCACAAATACGGCTGCGACCGGCGGCTGGGGCTTCGGCACCTTCAGCCCCGATGGCAAGCCCGCCGCCGCTACCTCGATGAAAAGTTCTGAAATGGATATTTTGCCCAAAGCCGGGGATAGGTACCCTTAGGCGCCCCGAGGACTTGCTGTACCCGCAGAGGAGCGAGCTTTGTTACGGAATCGTGCCGGCGGCAGCATGAACTCACGCTTAAAAGCTCGATTGAACGCTGCTTCTGACTCGTAGCCCACCTCGGACGCGATCTGCGCCACCGAATGACTGGTCGAGACCATCATCTCTGCTCCCAACTGCAGGCGCCAACGCATGAGGTACGCCATTGGAGGTTCGCCGAGGAAATGGCGGAAGCGCTCAGCGAGCACCGAACGAGAGACGCCTGCCTGTTGAGCCAGAGAGGCTATCGTCCACGGATCAGCGGGCCTTTGGTGCATCAGTGCTAATGCCTTACTCACTTCCGCGTCACGTGCGCCGCCCAACCATCCTGTTTGTTCAGGCGGCAGACTCGTAATATAAGCGCGCAGCGTCTCGACAAAGAGAACCTCCGAGAGTTTCGCTAACACCGCCTCCCCGCCGGCGTGACATCCGCCTCTCTGGTCTACCGAAAAGCGGATCGACTTTTCCAGCCATTGTCCCGAAGCATCGTTGCGAATGCTGATCTTCAGCACTGGCGGCAGACCGCTGAGAAATGCCTGGCTCAATCGCGGATCGCAGGCCATGTAACCGCACACAATCCTCGTCACTTCACCTCCGCCACCGGTGCGCCATAACTTCAGCCCTTGTGCGAGAACCTCATTTAGCTGCTTCGAGTCGTCGATAGTTTGAGTAGCTGGCCCATTCTCCATAATGTGCGGGTGGCCATGCGGAATCATGACCAGATCCCCCGCGTTTAATGTCATGCGTTGACCGCTATCGAGCCGAATGAAAGCTCGGCCCTCAGTAACCAGGTGATAGATAATTACGTGCTCCAGGCCAGTCTTGAAGTAGGTCGCCAGTCCTCGAGACGAAGCGGCACGCACACTCCAGGGAGAAGAGAACTCGCCGTTATAAAACAAGGCTCCGTTCAGCTTCACCACTTTCAGGATTTCGGAAAGAACGTCCATGGTCCCCTTTCGCAGACGTTGAGCAAATGTTTCAGGATCCCCGAACAAGTCATGATACTGCAACCCGCGTGCGGGCAAGAATGCCGGACGCAGGGACAAGTGCAACTCGACCTGCTTCTCCATAGTGGACGAATGAGTTAGTCAACAAAATTCCATCATGGATGAGGCGAAGTAATGAAGAGCCACAGAATTGAACCGCGCATGTCGCAAGTCAGCGCCATGCACGAGATACAGTCACTCGCACTAAGACAAAATCGTAACTCGATGCCGGGAACCGGGTCGCGCGTTTTCGCTATATGCGCACGTATCGCAGTCGGGATGCTGTATGCCGCATGCGTCATCGCTGCGGTTGCTCAATCGCCAGCAGACTTAAAATTTCACTTCCGAAACGTAGTTGATAACCGCCAAAGCCTGGCGGATTTCTCTTCGTTTCCTGCGATCA
>DATNGO010000035.1:0-16618 GCA_035605855.1 Acidobacteriaceae bacterium
GAAGAGGTTGATGTTGAAGGCGCAGAAGAGTAAGCCTCCCGATCGACTGATCGCCATCGACTGGTCCGGCCGCATCGACGCGGCCGGCCAGCGTCGTCACATCTGGTCCGCGATCTGGACCCGCGCCGAAAACGGCATCAAAGTCCAGCTCGAAGCCGGACGGACGCGTGACGAAGTCACAGATTGGCTCATTGAGCTGGCCGGCGAGACGCCGCGCATGGTCGTCTCGATCGACTGCTGCTTCAGTTTTCCTGGGTGGTTCCTCGAGGAACACGGTTGCGCCGACATGTTCGTCTTCTGGCGGAAAGTGAATGCGGGATTAGCCGAACAGTGGCTCGACCGCGAGTGCGACGAGATCGCGCGGGATGAACGGTTCTGGGGAGCGCCGCATAAGCGTCCGGAACAGTTCTGCGGCGAAGGTTATCGCCGGATGTTTCGGTTTGCGGATTATGACAACAAGATCGCGCAAGCTCTGCCCGGCGGTGACGCGGAGCGCGCCGCGAAGATGCGCGGGATTACGCCGAAGTCGCCATTTCAGATAGGAGGCTCCGGAAGCGTCGGAACTGGATCACTGCGTGCGATGACGATGCTGGAGCGGTTGCATGATGCGGGGTTTCGAGTATGGCCTCTGGAGAATGCGGCGATTGATGCGAGGGCACCGCGGCCACTGCTGGTCGAGATGTACACGCGGTTGATGACGGGAGCAGTGGCGAAGTCGAATCCCGAAGCGCGCAAAAGGTATTTGGCGGCAAAGCGGAAGACGGATGAGCTCTATGCGCTGCTGGGGCGTGCGGTGCTCGCGAAAGCGCAGGCGAGCGAAGATGCGTTCGATGCACTGGTGAGTGTTATTGAGATGGCACGTCACGCGGCGGAGTTCGGCGGATTGAGGGCGACGAGGGATCCGGAGTTGCGGCGCGAAGGGCTCACTTGGCGTCCGGGCGTTAGCTTTTAGCGCTGATAAACTGGGGTTTATGCGTAACCTGTCCGGCAACCAGATTCGTGAGGAGTTTCTGCGCTTTTTCGAGGGCAAAGGGCACCGTCGTGTGCACTCGTCCTCGCTGGTGCCGGCGAACGATCCCACGCTGCTCTTCACCAATGCGGGGATGAACCAGTTCAAGGATGTGTTTCTGGGTGCGGAGAAGCGCGAGTACTCGCGCGCGGCATCGAGCCAAAAATGCGTGCGCGCGGGCGGGAAGCATAACGATCTGGAGAATGTAGGATTCACGCGGCGGCATCACACGTTCTTCGAGATGCTTGGCAACTTCAGCTTTGGCGACTACTTCAAGAAGGACGCGATTGCCTATGCGTGGGAGCTGCTGACCTCGCCGGAGTGGTTCGGGATCGACCCTTCGCGGCTGTACTGCACGATCTTCGAGGGAACGGAGAGCGTTCCGCGCGACGACGAGGCGGAGCAGTACTGGATGGAAACCGGCGTGCCGAAAGAGCGCATCTTCGAGATGGGCATGAAGGACAACTTCTGGCAGATGGGCGACACGGGGCCGTGCGGGCCTTGTTCTGAGATTTTCTTCGACCTCGGGGTGGCGGGGAGTGAGACGGGCCCCGGAGGCAAACTTATAGACAAGCCGTTTCCGCAGGATGATCAGCGGTATATCGAAATCTGGAACCTGGTGTTCATGCAGTTCGATCGCGCGGCGGATGGAACGCTGACGCCGCTGCCGAAGCCATCGATTGACACGGGCATGGGGTTGGAGCGCATCGCGTGCGTGTTGCAGGGGAAGCTTTCGAACTATGAGAGTGATCTGTTCACGCCGTTGATTGCTGCGGCGAAGAAGCTGACGGGATTCAAGACTGAGCTGTCGATTGATCAGCTTGCGCTTAGCGATGAGAAGGGTGCGCCGTCGCTGCGGATTATTGCGGATCATGCGCGGGCGGCTACGTTTCTGATCTCGGATGGTGTGCTGCCTTCGAATGAGGGACGTGGGTATGTGCTGCGCAAGATTATGCGGCGCGGAATCCGGCATGGGAGGCTGCTGGGGCAGGAGAAGCCGTTTCTGCATGAGATGGTCTTTGCGGTGCGCGATGAGATGCAGGCGGCGTACCCGGAGCTGAAGGAGTCGGCGGAGCGGGTGAGCAAGGTGGTGCTCGCAGAAGAGGAGCAGTTTGCGCGGGTCATGGATCTCGGCTTCAGGAAATTGGAGGAGGAGATAGGCGCGCTCGAAGTCGATAACTTCCTATTTGCTCTAAACGAATGGGCCAAGGTTGAAAGTGTTCCCACCACCTATGGCACTTCTCCGGAACAACTTATTACAGCATTGCGCGAGCAACCGGGCAGCATTCCAGCGGGGCAACTAGAGCAGTTTCTTTCCGATTATCCGCAACGGCGAAAAGTGTACACGTTGACGCTCTCAGGCGAGAAGGCTTTTCGTCTCTACGAGACGTTCGGAATGCCGCTGGACTTTATGGTGGATGCGGCGCGTGATGCGGGCATTGAGTTTGATTACGAGGGCTTTGAACGGGCGAAGCTGGAGGAACAGCAGAGGGCGCGGGCGAGTTGGAAGGGTGGGTCGCAGAAGTCGGCGGCGCCGGTGTATCGCGAGCTGCCGAAGACGGAGTTTGGGGGCTATGGAGCGACGCGGCTGGATGGAGCGCGTGTGCTGGCGCTGGTGAAGGATGGCGTTGGCGTTGCGAGTCTGCAGCCGGGTGAGAGCGGCGAGGTGGTGCTGGATGCGACGAGCTTCTATGCGGACTCGGGCGGGCAGGTGGGCGATGTGGGCTGGCTGTATGCGAGCGATCACATTACGTCGGTCGCCGAGGTGAGCGGTGCCAGGAAGCCGGTGCAGGGAGTGTTTGCGCACCGGGTGACAGCGAAGCATGCGATTGCAGTTGGTGATGTGATCGACACGGTGGTGAATGCGGGTGTGCGGCATGCAACGATGCGCAATCACACGGGGACGCATCTGCTGCATGCGGCGTTGAGGCAGGTGCTGGGCACGCATGTGAAGCAGGCGGGGTCGTTGAATGATGCGACGCGGCTGCGGTTCGACTTCTCGCACTTCACTGGTGTGGCCGATGAGGAGCTGCAGGAGATTGAGGACATCGTCAACACGCAGATTCTGGCGAATAACAAAGTAGAGACGCTGGTGGATGTGCCGATCGATGTGGCGGTGCATGAGCTGGGCGCGATGGCGCTGTTCGGCGAGAAGTATGGCGAGCGCGTGCGCGTGGTGAAGATTGGGGACTTTTCGACGGAGCTGTGCGGTGGAACGCACACGGCGGCGACGGGTGAGATTGGGCTGCTGAAGCTGCTGGGCGAGAGCTCGGTGTCGAGCGGCGTGCGGCGCGTGGAGGCGGTGACGGGCACCGGGTCGCTGGAGCTGTTCCGGCGCGATGCGGATGTGGCGAAGGTTGCGGGGCAGGTGATCGGTGCAGGTGAGCCGACGGCGGCTGCGCTGCAGTCGCGGCTGGCTCAGCACGAAGAGGAGATGAAGAAGCTGCGTCGCGAGCTGGAGCAGATGCGGATGAAGTCGGCGAGTGCGGCGACGGCGGATGCGGCGGCGAGTGCGGTTGAGGTGAAGGGGGTCAAGGTTCTGGCGCGGCGCGTGGATGCACTGGATAAGAGCCAGATGCGCAACCTGGTGGATGAGTTGCGCGGGAAGTTGGGTTCCGGCGTTGTGGTGCTGGGCGCGGCGACGAGTGAGGGCAAGGTAACGCTGATTACGGGCGTGACGAAGGACCTGACGTCGCGCGTGCAGGCGGGTAAGGTCGTGGGTGCGCTGGCGGCGAAGGTTGGTGGCAAGGGTGGCGGAAGGCCGGATCTTGCGGAGGCTGGCGGAAGTGATGTTGCGGCGCTCGATGGTGTGCTGGCGCAGGCTGCATCGATTGTGGGCGAGATGATCGTGTAGCGCGCAACTATATTTCTCAGAACATTTCTCAGAACGATTTGGCCGGTGGGTTTCAAGGGCACCGAGGTAGCAGGTACACGCACGGATACCTTCGGCTCATTCGCGGTTTGAGAGTCGCGTCGCGAACCTAAACTTAGGGTTGGGTATGCGTGTGTCTAGGCAGAGCGGGAAGGGATGCAGCCGCGGCTGGATAGGCATAGCGGCGAGCGCGTGCATGTTGTTGAGCGTGCAGGCTGCGATGGGCTCGCGTGCTGGAGCGAGCGCGTGGGATAACGCGGTGAAGGCGCGCGAAGTTCTCGAGGCAAAGCCGCAGGGAACGCACACGAAGATGGAGTATGCGAATGTGATGGATGGCTTTCGCGCGATCTATCACGGCAATCCGGGCGATGCGCATGCGGCGCGCGCGGTGGAGCAGGTGGCGGAGCTGCTGGCGGAAGAGGGGAAGGAATTCAGCGATCACAAAGCTCTGCGCGACGCGGCAGGGCAGTACGAATTTTTAGCGAAGGCGTATCCGGGCGGGACCATGGCGCCGCGCGCTCTGGGGCATGCGCTGGATTTACTGGGGCCGGATGCCGCGGATGATGCGGCTGAGGCGAAGAAGGTTCGCGCGCTGCTGGTCAGTGAGTATCCGCGGAGTGCAGAGGCGCGGGAGCTGAAGAAGGGATCAGGGATCAGGGAGCAGGGAGCAGGGAGCAGGGATCAGGGATCAGGGACCAGGGATCAGGGATCAGGTGAAGCGGCGTCGGCTGGTGTGGTGAGTGAAGGCGCGAAGATCATTTCAGGCGAGCATTATCGGAAGCCGGCGGCGGTGAAGGTGGATGAGACGCCGGAAGAGAAGGCGGACGTGAAGGCGGAGCCGGGTGCTGAGGTGGATGAAGCGCATCCGTCGAGTGGGAAAGTCGATGCGGGCCTTGTGAAGCCGGGCAGGATGGCGACGGTGACGGGGATCCGGCATTGGTCGACGCCGAGCTATACGCGAGTGGCGATTGATCTTGGCGACTCGGTGGAGTACCAGGCGGCGCGCGTGGAGAATCCGGACCGGATCTTCTTCGACCTGCATCATGCGAGGCTGGCGCAGCAGTTGGTGGGCAAGAGCTTTGCAGTGACCGACGATGGATTTTTGACGCGGATTCGCGCGGCGCAGTTCTCGGGTGATGTGACACGCGTGGTGCTCGATGTGCACCAGGTTGCAGAGTACTCGGCGTTTCTGCTGCCGAACCCGTACCGGCTGATTATCGATATTCACGGCAAGCAGACGCCGGCGAAGGATCAGGAGGTTGCGCAGGCGAGCGGCGATGCTGCAGCGCCCGTTGCGGAAACGCCGAAGGGGAATGGGGCGGCGAGTGGAGGCGGGGAGGTTTCGAGTCTGCCGCCGATGCCGGTGACGGATGGGAGCGCGGGGTTTGGGTTGCCGGCGCGTGGAGCGACGAGCAGTTCGAAGCAGGCTGTGGCACAGCCGCGGGTGATTATCCCGTCGAAGCCGACGGCGTCGAAGCCGGTGCCGAACTCCGTGACGAGCAGGACGCCGGACAACGGTGTGGAGATTGCGGCAGTCAGCGATCAGCCGGGGAAGATTGAGGCGACGCGGCGGCCGACGTCGCAGCCGATTGTGGAGCGCGCGGCGCGAACGAGCGCAAAGACGAGCGCGAGGAGTTCCAAGAGCAAGCATGTGACGGCGGAGCCGGCTCAGCCGCCACCTCCAACTGCGGATGGCGAGGCGACGCTGATGCGCGCGCTGGGGCTGAAGATTGGGCGGATTGTGATCGATGCCGGGCATGGCGGGCATGACTCAGGCACGCTGGGAGCGGGCGGGATTGAGGAGAAAGATGTTGTGCTGGATGTGGCGCTGCGGCTGGGCAAGCTGCTGCACGACCGGCTGGGCGCAGAGATCGTCTACACGCGCGCGGACGACACCTTTGTTCCGCTGGAGACGCGGACCGCGATTGCGAACAAGGCGCAGGCAGACCTGTTCATCAGCGTGCATGCAAACAGTTCGCAGGATGCGAGCGCGAGGGGTGTGGAGGTCTACTACCTGAACTTCACGAGCGATCCGGAGGCGATGGAAGTGGCGAGCCGCGAGAACGCGGTGTCGACGCAGAGCGTGCATCAGCTAAGTGACCTGGTGAAGAAGATTGCGCTGAAGGACAAGATCGATGAGTCGCGCGAACTGGCCGAGGATGTGGACCAGTCACTGTATGGCGGGCTCACGAGGGGCAATGACGGGCTGAAGAATCGCGGGGTGAAGAAGGCGCCGTTCGTGGTGTTGATCGGCGCGAACATGCCGTCGATCCTGGCGGAGATCAGCTTTGTGACGAACCCGACGGACGCGGACGAACTGCGGCGGCCGGAGTATCGCGAGCGTGTCGCGGACAGCCTGTACGCGGGCGTGGCGCGGTATGCGAAGGCGATCAATGGGGTGAAGCGACCGGCTTCGACGGAACGGGCTTCCATCGGAAGCGGGGTGGGTCGTTGATTCGCTAACATTTCGCCGACAGGTGTAGTCTGAAGGCTGTATGGCGGCGGGTTTTCGAGTTGGAGCTGCAGTTCTGGCGTGCGCGTTCGCGCTGTCCGCGGTGGAGACTCGCGCCCAGGGTGTGACGCTGACCGAGCCGCCGGTGCAGCTGCTGCCGCAGACCTTCGGTGGATGGCAGCAGGGTGGGAGTTCAGAGCCCGGAACGGTTTCGCTGACGACCGTCAATAAAGCAGCTCTGCAGGAGTGCGGCCCGCTGCGGTCGCTAGTGAACACGTACACGCGCAATGGGAGAACGATGCGCGTGGAGGCGGTTGAGTTCGGCGATCGGACCGGAGCCTACAGCGCGTTCACGCTGGCCGTGCGGCCGGAAATGCGGGTGAGCAAGGATGTCGGGTCGTGGGATGCAGTGGGCAACAGCGTAGTGATGTTTACGACTGGCGACACGCTGGTGCTGGCATCGCCGGCCGCGGAGGCAGATCTGCCAGTGCTGCGAGAGCTTGCAAAGGTGCTGCCGAAGGTGACGGGAAGCCGAGGCGTCGCGCCTCTGCTGCCGAGCTTCGTACCCGCAGAGCACCTGGTGCCTTCCGGGATGCGCTATGCGCTGGGACCGGAGAGCTACGCGGCCCAGGGCGGTGTGCTGCCGGCGAACTCTCTGGGATGGGACAAGAGCGCCGAAGCCGTGACGGCGAACTACGCCCAGAAGCACGGCCACGAGACACTGACGCTGCTGATCTATCCGACGCCGCAGATTGCGCAGGCGTTTGAGCGCCGGCTGTCGACCGGTGTAACGGGCCTCGGGCCGAGCTTCGCGAACGCGAGGGTGCGGCGCGATAACGAGCTGGTGATGCTGGCGTCGGGTGCGCTGCCAGGCAATGAGGCGCAGGCGCTGCTTGCGAACGTGCACATGAAGCAGGAGGTCAGCATCGACCATGACATCGCGCCGGTCTTCCACACGGAGGTGCAGAAGACCTTCAGCCTGCTGACCAATATTGCGATCCTCTCGGGCGTGCTGATGGGCGCGGCGGTACTGCTGGGACTGTTTCTGGGAGGCGCGCGCGCACTGATCCGGGTGCTGCAGGGCAAGCCGGCCGCCTCAGAGCCGGAGTTTTTGAGCCTGCACCTGTCGAATCAGAATCCCGTGCCCCACTGGGAGTCGCCGGGGCCGAATGCCCAATCATGAGCCTGGGAGCCCGATTGCAGGAGCCCGGAGGAGAATCAGGGAGGAAAACAGAGGAAAACCGCTGGTTTTCATGTAAGTCCAGTAGTTTCATGTGGTTACGATTTACGGGAATTGTGTCTTGACACCACCCGGAGCCGAACATACTCTTGCACCAGAGCGTTCCGATGGCTTTGCCTCCGTTGGAGCTGCCTCCCATAGAGAAAGGGTCGCCCTGTTGCCGGGCGGCCCTTTTGCCGTTAAGGGCGACGTGGGCAGCGGACGAACTTGAGACTCTGCGGTGCAAGTGAAAGGTGAGGAACGGAGGTCGTCCCCCTTTGGTTGCAGAAGACGTAACAGCAGAGGTTCGGCCGAGTTCGCGGCGGGGGATTTGTGTTGTGAAGAACAGACGAGATAGTGGGACTGCAACGTCGGCTCAGAAGTTGAAGAGCCCAAAGGACAGAGCTCATGCCTACGATCGCAGTCTCGCTGACGACGGTAGTGATGATCGCGGTGCTCGCATTGGTTGCGCTTGCCGGACGCATGGAACATGACGAGCTAGAGTAGCCGCGAGTTTTCCAAGTGCAGTGGGCTGCGTGGTTTGGCGTCTCCTCGCTTTGCCGTTAGAATGAGGACAACAGGCCGACGTAGCTCAGTTGGTAGAGCAGCTGATTCGTAATCAGCAGGTCAACGGTTCAAGTCCGTTCGTCGGCTCCAGTGTTTCCAGCCAAGCGCTTCCAGTTCTTGTTTCTATTTGTGTGTGATTCGGTGGATATCCCGGATTGAACCTGGTTTGATTCCAGTTATCCACTGAAAAGATACGTGTTGGGCATTCTGCGCTTGTAGCGCGGGCGGGCGCACCTCATACTCGGGAACACAGCCGGTCGCGTGGGGCGACCGCTCCGAACCGAGAGACGAGCGCCGTGAACCAGTACCGCCGAGAAGATGTTCTGCGCATCCTTCGCCTCCCTCATCGACAGTTGAATGCGTGGGAGCGGGCCGGATTAATCTCCGCCTCGGAACATTATTCCTTTGACGAACTGGTTCAGCTTCGCAAGTTGCGTGAGCTGGCGGAGACCCGGATCTCCGTAAAGAGCATCCGGCAGTCGGTCGACGCAATGCAGAAGGTCGCTGGTCTCAGCAATCCGTTGCTGGAGGTCGCCGTCGTTGCGCGCGGGTCGCGGCTCGCCTTTCGTCAGGGCGGGGCGCTTGTGGATCCGATGACGCGTCAGATGGCGTTCGACTTCGAGTTGACCCGGACGGCCGGTCTTGCCGTGGTGCGGCGGGCCGGAGCGGATACGAGCTCACAGGCCGCCGAGGTGCAGGAGATGTTTCTGCGCGCGGTGCGGCTGGAAGAGAATGCGACGACGCTCGGAGAGGCGAAGGCGGTCTATAGCACGATCCTGGAGATAGAGCGGGACCACGCGGCGGCGGCGATCAATCTGGGAACCATCCGCTATAACGAGCGTGACTTCGATGGGGCGGAGACATTGTATCGGCGCGCGACGGAGGCTGACCCGGAGTATGCGCTGGCGTTCTTCGACCTTGGCAATGTTCTGGATGAGCTGCAGCGGCTGCCGGAGGCCATTTCAGCCTATGAGCGCGCATTGAAGCTGGTTCCGCAATACGCGGACGCGCACTACAACCTTGCGCTGGCGTATGAGCGGGTGCAGGAGCCTCGGCGGGCTCTGCGGCACTGGACGAGGTACGTTCAGCTGGATCCCAGCGGGCCGTGGGCAACGCATGCCAAGGCGCAGGCCAAGCGGATTCTTGGCAACGAGCGGTTGGCGATTGTTACGCGTCACGGACGAACCATGCGGGTGCGTTAGACAGAACGAATCGAGCAAGAAAGACGCGAAAGCGTTCCTAGAGGCTGCGCTGGTACACTCCGGTGCAGCCTTTGACTTGGTTTGCGAGGAGCTTCAGCCTGATGGCAACAACCACCACGCCCTTTCGTCCGTTTGTGTCCGCGGAGGAGAGTCCGAAGGAGCTTTCGGCGCGGGCGCTGATCCTGGGAGCGATCTTCGGGATCATCTTCGGCGCGGTGACGGTTTATGTGGGATTACGGGCCGGCCTTACGGTCGCGGCGAGCATACCGATCTCGGTGCTGTCGATCTCGATCCTCCGGGCGTTCGGGCGAGCGTCGATCCTCGAGAACAACATTGTTCAGACGACGGGCAATGCGGGGCAGTCGATTGCGTCGGGGGTTATCTTTACACTGCCGGCGCTGATCTTTCTCGGCTTTGATCTGGAAAGCTTCCGCATCTTCGCGCTGGCGCTTTTCGGCGGATGGCTGGGCGTTCTGTTCATGATTCCACTTCGCCGGCAGCTCATTGTGGAGGAGCATGGGTCGCTGACGTATCCGGAAGGAACGGCTTGCGCCGACGTCCTGCAGGCGGGCGAGCGGGGTGGGTCGTTTGCAAGCCGCGTGTTTCTGGGGCTGGGACTGGGCGGACTGTACACGCTGTTTCAGAACGACAACCTGCTGGGACTGTTTCCGGGAACGCCGAGCTGGTCGCCGAACTTTGATCCCAACGGTCAGCAAATTATGAAGGGGGCGTCGATCCGAGCGGATGTGACGCCTGAGTACCTGGGGGTGGGGTACATCATCGGAGCGCGTGTGGCGGCGGTGATGCTGGCGGGCGGTGTGGTGAGCTGGCTGGTGGTGATGCCGGCGATCGTCTTCTTTGGCAAGCACCTGGCCGCGCCGGTCTACCCGGGCGTCGTGCCGATCTCGCAGATGACGCCGAGCGATCTTTGGTCGACCTATGTGCGACCGATGGGTGCGGGCGCGGTGGCGGCCAGTGGTCTCATTACGCTGCTGCGGACGGCTCCGACGATTGTGAGTGCGCTCTCGGCCGGGTTCGCCAAGATGGGCAAGAGCCGCACGCGGGCCGCCGAGGTGCCGAGCCGGGTAGAGCACGACATGCCGATGAGCGTAGTGGCCGGCGGGAGCCTGCTGCTGGTGCTTCTGATGTTCATTTTTCTTGAGTTCAAGCCGGTGCCTGGAGCGCAGGTGAGCTGGCTGGCGAACCTGGCGGCGGCGCTGCTGGTGGTGGTCTTCGGATTTCTGTTCGTAACAGTGAGCTCGCGGATTGTGGGCATCGTGGGATCGAGTGCGAGCCCGGTGAGCGGTATGACGATCGCGACGCTGATGGGGACGGCGGCGATCTTTCTGGTGAAGGGATGGACGGCGCCGGCCTTTGGAGCACTGGCAATTACAGTGGGCGGGATTGTCTGCATCGCGGCGTCGAATGCGGGCGACACGTCGCAGGATCTGAAGACGGGATTCCTCATTGGCGCGACACCCTGGAAGCAGCAGCTGGCGGTGATGATCGGTGTGATTGTCAGCGTGTTTGCGATTGGGCCGACGCTGAGCGCGATGAATCGAGGCTATGAGAGCTTTCAGCCCATGGCCCAGGTGAGGACCGTCTCTTTGCAGGCGTTGCCGGATGGGGTGACGAACCAGGGGAACTTCGGCCGTGGCAGCTTTTTGCTGACGCCGCGAGGCGCGGCTGGAGGGGCGTCGAGTGTGCCGACATCGCAGAAGCAGGAGGTCGGGGACGCGCGGCGGTTTATCGTGTTGAACTCGATTGGGTCGGCGACCCTGGAGGATGGCAAGTATCTCTACGATCCGGCGAACGGAGAGATCACGGTGCAGTGGGTGCAGGGAATCGGCAGCGAGAAGGCCGCTGCGCCCCAGGGAAGGCTGATGGCGACGGTGATCAACGGCATCCTGAGCCGCAAGCTGCCGTGGAGTCTTGTGCTGCTGGGGGTTGCGCTCGTCATCGGCGTGGAGCTCCTGGGGATTCGCTCGCTCACGTTTGCCGTGGGAGCCTATCTGTCGATTGGGACGACTCTGGCTATCTTCTGCGGCGGCGTGGTGCGGTGGATGGTCGACCGCGCACTGGTGCGCTCTGGTGCATCGACGGAGGCGGAGAGCGAGATCAGCTCGGGAAGCCTCTTCGCGTCAGGGCTGATCGCAGCGGGCGGCATCATGGGACTGATGGGCGTCTGCGTCAAGATCTATGAATCGGTGAAGGACGCCTCAATTCCACGCTTCGCGCCGACCAACCCGCTGCACAAGGACTGGGTAAGCGTGCTGGCGTTCGCTGCGCTGGCATTCAGCCTGTACTACTTTGGGCGGAAGCCGCTGGCGAGTGAGGCAGTGCTGGAAGAGATAGAGCCCGAGTAATCGGGTCCAGGTTGCAGTGGAGGCCGAGATGAGGCGATGCGTTGCGATACTGCTGATGGTGCTGACGGTGGGATGCTGCTGCGCACGGGCGGACGATGCGTCCAAACGGGCCAAGGCCGAACAGCTGTTCACGCTGCTCCACATGGACACGATGATGGATCAGCTGATGAGCGGCGTGAAGAAGCAGGTGCAGCAGATCACAGAGTCGATGCCTGGTGCAGACCAGGCGACGCCGGAGCAGAAGAAGCAGATCACGGACTTCCAGCAGCGTGTGATGAACCTGGTCAACCAGAAGATTGGATGGAAGGCGCTGGAGCCGGACTTCATCAAACTCTACGCGAGCACCTACACGGAGGAGGAGCTCGACGGAATCATCGCGTTTTATAAGTCGCCGGTGGGGCAGAGGATGATGGAGAAGACGCCGGAGTTGATGACCAAAAGCACCCAGATTACGCAGCAGAAGATGAGCGAGTTGCAGCCGCAGCTCAACCAGATGGTGCAGGATTTTATGAAGTCGATGGCGGCGAGCATGGGCAAGCCCACGCCTGCGCAGACGACTCCGCCGGCCAAGAAGGAGCCGTAGCCTGGGAAACTTCAGCGGGGAAGGTTGAGATCCAAGCCTCCGCAAACCCAGCATGATCACGGAGCAATTTACGAGCGATCAGGTTTGGAAGTAACGAGCGGGCGTGGTGCCCAAGGCTTTGTGGAAAGCCGCGATGAACGCGCTGGAGGTGCTGTAACCAGCCTCAAGTGCGGCGTGGGTAACCTTGGCTCCGGAACCCAGCAGGCGCAGCGCGTGCATCAGCCGGAGTTGCTGTCGCCACCTGCCGAAGGTCATTCCGGTTGAAGCCACAAAGAGCCTCTCGATGGTTCTGCGGCTCGCACCACACTTGCGTGCGATTTCGGAGAGCGGTCTGCGGTCGGAGGGGTCGGCCAATAAGAGCTGGGCAACACGGAGCGCTCTTTGATCGCCACTTGGATCACCTGGCATCGGGAGCTGAAGCGGGGCTATCTGAATCATGTGAAGACGGTCGAGGATGACGTCAAGCAGATGGCCTTGCCACCGGATTCGCCGCTGCAGGGAGCCGCAGGCGCACACCTCAAGAATTAGTTCCCTCAGCAACGCCGGAACGTTGACCACGCAGCATTGCCGGGGCAGCGAATTCATCAGCCGGGGTTTAAAGTAGAGGGTTCGCATAGCGACGTTGCCGGACATGGTGATGGTGTGTGGAACGCCCTCGGGGATCCACACGGCGCGATGGACCGGCACTACCCATGCGCCGTTTTCCGTACTTATTGTCATCACGCCAGATGAAGCAAAGACGAGTTGATCCCGGTCATGAAAGTGCAGAGGGATTTTATGGCCCGCAGGATAGTCGTGCGTCAGCGAGATGACTGGAGCGGAGGAGCGAGGCAGGGAATCAAAAAATCCGCTTTGTCGTTCATTCGACATTAATTGCCAGAATATCGAATGTAAGGCGAACGCAAAAGCTTCTATTCTATGGCTCCAGGCGCACACCCGCCGCGAATCGGAATCGCGCGGAGGGGCCAGGAGGAGCAGCAATGAAAATATCGGGGCTGATCTTTTCGCAAACAAGAGGCACTCTTGCTATCGTGCTGGTGATTTTCCTGAGTGGCTTTGCCGCACAGGCCTTTTGCGCCGTCGATGCGGGACCATGTTCGAGACAGGCCGAGAGCAGGGCGTTGAATTTCTGGCTAGGCGATTGGAAGATCGCGGTTCCAAACGAAGGTGTGAATGCGACCAGCAAGGTCAGCCTGGAGCTGGGCGACTGCGTGGTGGTGGAACGGTGGAATGGCGGCGAAGGTCATGTGGGAGAGAACATGTTCGGCTATAGTGCCGACGACAAGAGCTGGCACGGAATGTTTGCCGACAGCGCAGGCCATGTTCATGTTTTCGTGAAGGGACAGGTGCACCCGGACTCCGCCGAGTTCACGGGGCCGAGCCGCGGGCCTCATGGCGAGACGGTTCTAAATCGGATCACAATCCGGCGCACGGGCCCGGATCACGTCCAACAGGTGTGGACGAAGTCATCTGACGGCGGAAAGACGTGGAGGACGGTATTCGACGGAGAGTACACCAGAGAGTCTTGAGCCCGATGCGATGCCAGAGCTAGAGCTCGAGGATGATGGGCATGATGAGCGGGCGGCGGTTGGCGTTCTTCTGGATGAAACGCTTGAGGTCGCCGCGGATCTTGTCCTTCATGACGCCGTAGTCGCGGCGCTCTTCTTCGCTTGATTGCTCGAGGGTGCGGGCGACGATGTCGCGTGCGTTGCGCAGGAGCTCGGGGTCATCAGCCGCGAAGCCGCGAGTGGAGATCTCGGGCAGGCCTTCGACCTGGCCGGTGCGCTTGTTGATCGCGATGATTGGGAGGAAGAGGCCGTCGCCGCCAAGCTGCTTGCGGTCGCGGATGACGGTGTCTTCGACGACGTCGGCGGTGGAGTTGTTGTCGATGCAGACGCGGCCGGTGGTGATCTTGCCGACCTTCTCGGCTCCGTCGCGGTTGAGCTCGAGCACGTCGCCGTCTTCGAGCAGGAGCACCTTCTCGGGAATGCCGGTGGAGATGGCCAGTTCGGCGTGGCGCTTGAGGTGTCGGTAGTCGCCGTGAATGGGGACGAAGAATTTGGGGCGGACGAGGTTGATCATCATCCGCAGCTCTTCCTGCGAGCCATGGCCGGAGACGTGGATCAGACCATTGGTGCCGTCGTCATGGATGACGCGCGCGTCGCGCCGCTCGAGGTGATCGATGACCCGATAGATGGCCTTCTCGTTGCCGGGGATGATGCGGGAGCTGAGGATGACCGTGTCGCCGGCGTCAATCTTGGCGAACTTGTGGTTGTCGACGGCGGCGCGTGAAAGCGAGCTCATGGGCTCGCCCTGGGTTCCGGAGATCAGGATGCAGAGCTCGTTGTCGGCGTACTCCTTGATCTGGCCGGGGTGGATGAGCAGCCCGGTCGGCGGATCGAGGTAGCCGAGGTCCTGCGCGATTTCGGCGGAGTTATCGATGGAGCGGCCGATGAGCGCGACTTTACGGTTGTGCTTCTCGGCGAGCTCCATCGCGATGCGGATGCGATGGATGGACGAAGAGAAGCAGGAGAAGAAGAGTTTCTTGCGGGTGGCGCCGAAGATGTCATCGAGGCGCGGGCGAACGGCGCGCTCGCCGGGAGTGAAGCCGGTGCGGTCGACGTTGGTGGAGTCCTGCAGGAGGCAGAGGACATTCTGCTTGCCGAGGTCGGCGAAGGCCTGGAGGTCGAAGGGATGGCCGTCAGGCGAGGAGAGATCGATCTTGAAGTCGCCCGTGTGGAGGACGATCCCGGCGGGCGTGTGAATGGCGAGGGCGACGCAATCGACCAGCGAGTGCGTGACGCGGATGGGCATGATGCTGAAGGCGCCGAGCGAGAAGCGCCGGCCGGGCAGCATCTCGACGAGGTCGGCGTCGTCCAGGAGGCGGTGCTCGTCGAGCTTGCCTTCGACGTATGCGAGGGTGAACTCGGTGCCGTGGACGGGCACATTGAGCTCGGACAGGATCCAGGGCAGGCCGCCGATGTGGTCCTCATGGCCGTGCGTGAGGACGATGGCGCGGACGAGCGCGCGGTTTTCAACGAGATAGCTGATGTCGGGGACAACGATGTCGACGCCGAGGAGCTCTTCCTCGGGAAACATGAGGCCGGCGTCGATGACGATGATGTCATCGCCGAAACGGAGGGCGAGGCAGTTCATGCCGAACTCGCCCAGGCCGCCGAGAGGGATAATTTGCAGCTTGTCTGAAGCCATGAATCTTCAGTTTAGCGCAGTAGTTCCACGCTCACTGCTTAGACGGCTCGGAGGACGCGGGCGGGCAGCAGAAAGAGAGCGGCGATGAACTCAAAGACGCCGTGAACGACGATGCCGAGAAGGCGGAACGGAAGCAGCACGAGCCACACAAAGGGATAGAGGACGAGCGCGAGCAGCGCAACGGGCCAGCAGACGACGAGCAGGATGCAGAATAGGAGCAGCTTGATCACAGATTGCCTCCACAAGAGATACGCGAGCCGACGGCGCGTGGTTCCCTGACCCCCGGTCACCTCAGGATATCTTCCAGCGCGGTCGACAGTTCGGTCTTTTCGTCTCGATATTTGACGATTATGGGTGTGTAGACGGAAAGGCCGAGGTCCTTACCGGGACCGTACTGGATAGCGCGGGAGCCGGGCACGACGACCGCGCCCGGGGGGATGATGAGCGGGGTGTCGGCTGTGGCGCGCAGGACGGTGTCGTTGGGCAGGTCGTAGACCGGCGTGCCGCGCGTGAGAATCGTCCCGGCGGCGAGCACAGCTTTGCTGCGGACAATGGTGCCCTCATAGACCCCGGTATTGCCGCCGACGAGAACGTCGTCCCCAATGATGACGGGTGACGCGTTGACGGGCTCGAGCACACCGCCGATCTGCGCGGCGGCGGAGAGGTGTACACGCTTGCCAATCTGCGCGCAGGAGCCGACGAGCGCGTGCGAGTCAATCATCGTGCCCTCGTCCACATAGGCGCCGACGTTGACGTATGCGGGCGGCATCATCACAACGCCGCTGGAGAGGAAAGCGCCCGAGCGTACAGAACTGCCGCCGGGAACGATGCGAATGCCGTGCTCCGGCGTGAAGCGGCGGGCAGGGTAGGTGGCCTTGTCGACGAAGCTGAGGAGCGAGTTGCCGGAGGCCTCGCAGCCGTTCATCGATTCGAGTGCGCCCAGCCGGAAGCCGAGCAGGATGCCGCGCTTCACCCACGGATTGACGCGCCAGCCGACGGGCTGCGAGGCGTCGGGTTCGGCGGAGCGAATTGCGCCGGACTCCAGCGCATGGCGCAGCGTGTGGAATGCGGCGAGCGCGTCGGCGTTGCCGACGGCTTCGGAGCCGAGCGAAAACCAGTGCTCGATGGAATGCTGGAG
>DATNGO010000036.1:0-16640 GCA_035605855.1 Acidobacteriaceae bacterium
TTCAAGCGAGGAGCTGGTTATGGCTGTGGCGACGGAAAGAAGGAAGGCGCTGGGCAGGGGGCTGGAGTCTTTGCTGCCGTCCCGGACCAGGCCGACGGTGGATTTAGAGGCGTCGGAGGCGGCGGCTCCGACGGGCAAGCCGCTGGAGATTCCGGTGGAGAAGATCGACCGCAACCCGTTTCAGACCCGGAAGGGCTTTGACGAGGAGAAGCTGAAGGAGCTGGCGGCGTCCATCACGGCGACGGGCGTGGTGCAGCCGATCATCGTGCGTACGGGAGCGGATGGGCGCTATACGCTGATCACGGGCGAGCGGCGTTGGCTGGCGAGCCAGCTCGCGGGCAAGGCGACGATTCCGGCGGTGGTGCGCGAGGTTTCCGATGTGCAGGCGATGGAGATGACCATCGTGGAGAACCTGCAGCGCGCGGACCTGAACCCGATGGAGCAGGCGCATGCCTTTGAGCGGCTGAGCAAGGAGTTCAAGCTGACGCAGGAGCAGATGGCGGAACGCACCGGCAAAGACCGTGCGTCGGTGGCAAACTTTCTGCGCCTGCTGAAGCTGCCGGATGATGTGCAGCTGCATGTCGAATCGGGCGAGCTGACCTTCGGACATGCGCGCGCGCTGCTGGCGCTGCCGGTGGAACAGATTTCGAAGGTGGCGTGGAAGGTGGTGTCGCTGCATTTTTCCGTTCGGTCGACGGAGAAGTATGTGCAGAACCTGCTGAACCCGGAGATGGTGGCGAAGCCGGTGCAGATGCCGGAGCGCGTGGTGGATCCGAATGTGCGCGAGGCGGAGGACCGGCTGCGCCGTACGCTGGGGCTGAAGGTGACGATCGAGGACAAGAATGGCCGCGGAAAGGTGATTATTGAGTACGCGGGAGTGGATGATTTTGATGTGATCCTGGGGGCGCTGGGGGATAGAGGGTAGGGGGTAGAGGGTAGGGGGTAGGGGGTAGAGCAAAGGCAAACGCAGATCCCCTGCGAGGATGACAAACAAGAAAGACAAAGGCAAGAGCAGAGCAAACGCAGATCCCCTGCGGGGATGACAACTAGAAAAGCAAGAGCAGAGGCAGATCCCCTTCCCACCCCGGCTGCTCCACCCCAGCCAGCACGCTGGCCGGGGACCCCGGCTTCGGGGATGACAAACAAGAAAGACAAAGGCAAGAGTAGAGCAAAGGCAGATCCCCTTCCCACCTGCTGCTCCACCCCAGCCAGCAAGCTGGCCGGGGGCCCGGGGTGCGGGGATGACAACCAGGAAAGCGGAACCTGACTCCCTAACCCCTCCTTCCTGACTTCTTCGCTAAGCTGAGTGGCGAGGACCTCCGCCATGCCATGCAATGTTGACGAGCTTCGGCACGTTCCACTGTTTTCTCTGCTCGACGAAGACGAGCTTACTGTTCTGGCGCAACAGGTCGAAGTGCACGAGTTTGCCGCGCGGCAGCGCATCTACAAGGCAGGCGAGCCGGGCGCGACGGCCTTCGTGGTGCTGAGCGGAGCGGTGCGAGTGACGTTGCTTGATGAAGATGGGCAGGAGGTTCTGTTCTCGGAGCCGCATCATGGCGATTTCTTCGGGTTCGCTTCGATGATGGATAACTCCGCGCATGCAACCACGGCGATAGCGCTGGAGCGGACGACGTGCGTTGCTGTGGACCGGCACGACCTGGCGCAACTGGTTTCGCGCAAGCCGATGGCGGGGCTGGACATGCTGACGGTGCTGGCGCGGGAGATTCATTCGACGCAGCGGATTGTGCGCGGGCGCGCGGCGCGTAATCCGAACGAGGTGTTTGAGGAGAACGAGACGGTTGGGGAAAAGGTCGCCGACAGAGTGGCTTCCTTTGGCGGATCGTGGATGTTCATCGGGCTGTTTCTTTTCTTTGAAGTCGTCTACGTCGCGATCAACATCGCACTTAAACACAAGGCTTGGGATCCCTATCCGTTCATCCTGCTGAATCTTTTTTTGTCGATGCTGGCGGCGATTCAGGCGCCGGTGATCATGATGAGTCAGAACCGGCAGGATGCGAAGGACCGTGTGCGGAGTGAGCTGGACTTCCAGGTGAACCGGCGCGCGGAGTCGGAGATTCAGGGCCTGGCGCGCAAGCTGCATGCGCTGGGAGATAAGTTGGATGATATCGAGGATCGGATGCGGACGAGTTAGTGGTTAGTGGTTAGTGATTAGTGGTTAGTAGTTAGTGGTTTGGAGTTAGTGGTCTAGCCTTTCACTAACTACTAACCACTAACTGCTTTTGACTTTCTTCACGAGCTTGCGGGCGCGGGCGCGGATGGCGGCGCTCGTGTCGGTGAGGGCGCGCTGGAGGATGGGAAGGATGCGCGTGCGTAGTGTGGGATCGTTCTGCGCGTAGTTGGTGAGGGCTGTAAGGGCGAAGGTGCGTTGCAGCGCGCTGCGGCTGGAGAGGGCTTCGAACATGATGTCGATGGCGAGTGCTTTGTCGCGGCCGCGGAGTGCCACCCCAGCCAGCGAGCTGGCCGGGGACCCCGTTGGGAGCTCGCCGAGGATGATGGTGAGGTTCCAGCGGGTGTGCATGTGTTCGGTGGCGAGGGCGACTCGCAGGATTTGTTTGGCGAAGGGCGTGAGTAGTTCGGGCTGGCTGCGCTGGATTTTCTTGAGGGCGTTGGAGGCGCGGTGCGGGACGACGATGCGTTCGTCGTCGAGGGCGTCGACGAGTTTGTTGATGAGCGCGTGATTGTGGAGGGCTTCGCGGACGATTTCGTTGGTGGGGCCGAGGTCGCGGGTGGTGCCGGTGGCGAGGCGGTTGCGGAGAGTGGGCATGGGAGTGGTTGGTGGTTGGTGGTAAAGGCAACGGCAAAAGCAACAGCAAAGGCAAACGCAGATCCCCTGCGGGGATGACAACAAGAAATGCGACAGCAACAACAAAGGCAAAGGCAAGAACAAAAGCAAAGGCAAGAACAAAAGCAAAGGCAAGAGCAAAAGCAAAGGCAAAAACAACAGCACTCGCGCGTCTTAACGCGCGATACCACCACCCTGTCTTCCTTCGGAAGCCGAGGGTGGGGCACCCGGCAACAGCAAAGGCAAACGCAGATCCCCTGCGGGGATGACAACAGGAAAAGCAACGGCAAAAAGAAAAGCAACGGCAAAAACAAAAGCAACGGCAAACGCAGATCCCCTGCGGGGATGACAACAAGAAAAGCAACAGCAACAGCAAAAGCAAGAGCAAAAGCAAGAGTTTACGAATCGTCTAGCTTTTGCAGGCGGCCGCGGTGGAGGCGGAAGCGTTCGCCGCGCCAGACTACGGTGTTGGAGGCGTAGCTCCAGAGCCAGAAGAAGAGACCGAAGAGGTCGCGGAGTGGGAGGAGAAGGAGGTCGCGGAGGACCTGGCCGTCGCGAAGGAGGCCGACCCCGACGACGAGTGCAACGGCGATGCGTGCGAGCAGGGCGACGCTGAAGAGCGTGAGGCTCCAGAGCTCGCCGCCGGAAGCCACGATGGTCAAGAGTGCCCAGGGGAGAACGTAGGTGATGCCGAGGCCGAGGTAGCCGGCGCGGCGCGAGTCGCGGGTCCCGCGCGCCCAGCGGAGTTGGTGGTCGCAGAAGCCGCGGAGAGTGTAGGGCGGGACGGAGGTGGCGACGATCTCGTGGAGGAGCTCGATGCGATAGCCGGCGCGGTGCAGGCGGACGCCGAGCTCGTAGTCGTCGGCGAGCTGGTCGGTGAGGGCTGCGAAGCCGCCGATGGAGGCGAGCGCGGATTTGGTTGTGGCGAGCGTGGAGCCGAGGCCGAAGCGGAGGCCGCCTTCGAGGGCGCGGGCGACGAGAGCGCCGGGGATGAAGTCGGTGGAGATGCCGAGGGCTTCGAGGCGCGACCAGACGGTGTTGCCGGCGATGCCGATGTAGAGCGCGGTGACGAGGCCGATTTTGTTTTGCCCGGTGCCGGCTTTTTGTTCGGCGCTGGTTGCGAAGGCGGCGGCGATGCGGGTGAGGTAGCTGGGCGAGACGAGGATGTCGGAGTCGTTGACCAGGATGTGCTCGAAGCGCGCGTGGGGGAGCATCTGGGTGAGGTTGGAGAGCTTGCCGTTGGGGCCGAGGCGCTGGGGGCACTCGATGAGGCGGATGTCGAGGTGCGGGTTGTCGACGCGGAGGCGGGCGACCTCGGCGACGGCGGGGTCGGAGAGCGAGCTGACGCCGAAGAGGATTTCGAATTCGCCGAGGTAGTTTTGCGCGCAGTGGCTGGCGAGGCCGGCGTGCATGCGGGGGTCGACGCCCTTGATGGGCTTGAGGATGGTGATGCCGGGGGTGAAGGCGGGGTCGGATGCGGGAGCGGGGGTGCGCTCTCCACCCCAGCCAGCAAGCTCCACCCCAACGAGGCCAGCTCGTTGGGGACCCCGGTGCTGGCCGGGGGCCCCGGTGCGCTCGAAACGGCGGGCGGCCCAGAGCGCCATCACGCTGTAGACGATGCCGCTGACGGTGAGCAGAGCGGTGAAGATTTCAGCGGCGAGCGCGAGGGAATCCACTGGTTAAGTGTAGTTAGGAAGTGAGGGGTGAGTCGTGAATAAGACTAAAGGCAAATACAAAAGCAGATTCCCTTTGGGAATGGCAACAAGAAGAGCAAGGGCAAAGGCAAAGGCAAAGGCAAAAGCAGATTCCCTTGCACCCCAGCCAGCAAGCTGGCCGGGGACCCCGCTTCGGGAATGACAACAAGAAGAGCAAGAGCGAAGGCAAATACAGAGGTCTTTCAGCTTCGCCTCAGGATGACGGCGAAGCGAGGTCTTTCTGACTCCCAAACTCCTAAACTCCGGACTCCCAAATTTTTTATTCGTAGCGGAGGGCGTCGATGGGGTCGAGGTTGGCGGCCTTCCAGGCGGGATAGATGCCGAAGACGAGGCCGATCGCGCAGGAGCAGAGAAGGGCGGCAAGCACCCAGAGGGCGCTGACGGTGGAGGAGATGAGGAAGCGCAGGGCCATCGCGATGGCGGAGCCGAGGAAGACGCCAATGATGCCGCCGACGGCGCACAGCACGATGGCCTCGAGCGTGAACTGAAGCAGGATGATTTTCCTGGTCGCGCCGATGGCTTTTCGCACGCCGATCTCGCGGGTTCGCTCGGTCACCGAGACGAGCATGACGTTCATCACGCCGACACCACCGACGATGAGGCCGACGGCGCTGAGTCCGAACATGAGCAGAAAGAGCGAGCCGGTGATCTGGTTCCAGAGCTTGGTGATGGCGTCGGAGGAGAAGATGGCGAAGTTGTCCTCGGCTTCATTGCGAACTTTGCGGCGGCGGCGCAGCAGCTCGCGGATCTCGTCGGTGACGAGGTCCTTGTTTTTCTGGTCGTCGAACTTGGCGGAGATCCAGTAGTCGAGCACTTCGGGGTGCAGCTTGTGGAAGGTGGACAGCGGGAAAAAGGCCATGCTGTCGTTCGGGTTTTTACCGCCGCCGAAGGCTGTCTTCTGCTTTTCAAAGACTCCGACAACGGTGAAGGTGCGGCCGGAGATAACGACGTCCTTACCGATGGGATCTTCGGGGCCGAAGAGGTCCTGGGCGATGTCGTAGCCGAGGACGGTGATGTCGGAGGCGCGGTCCTGGTCGGTCTGGGTGAAGAAGCGGCCGACGACGAGAGCCTTGTCGTAGACCTGCGCCGTTGAGGGCGTGTCACCTTCGAGGCCGACGTTCTCGGATTTGCGCAGGCCGTAGTGGGCGGTCTCGGAGCCGGTGTTGAACTGGTAGTTGGTGTATTGCAGCGAGGCGGATGCGGAGGCGACGTGCGGAAGCTGCGAGATGGCGATCATGTCGTCATAGGTGAGCTGTTTGCGCGCGAGCATCTCGGCGGTGGGACGCACGCCGATGACCGGGAAGCGGAAGATCCACAATACATTGGTGCCAAACTGTTCGACCATCGTCGCGACGGAGGTGTTGAGGCCGTTGATGACCGAGGAGATGATGATGACGGTCATCACGCCGATGACAATGCCGAGGATCGTCAGCGATGAGCGCATCTTGTTGGCGCGCAGCGTGTCGAGGGCGAGGCGGAGGGGTTCTTTAGCGGTGGCGAGGTCCATAGGGGTCAGGAGTCAGGGGTAGGGGGTAGAGGGTACTGTCGAGACAGTAGAGGGTAGACAGTAGACAGTAGAAATTCGAGGCGGTAGAGGGTAGACGGTAGGCAATAGAGCTAAGGTTTGTGGGCTCATTGTGCCTTCCTCTCACGCATTGTGGTCAGGGACGCATTTAGCATCTTCACTACCTCACAGGCGAGTGAATCGGCTGCTTCGATCTGCCTGGAGTCACCCATGTTGAGCATAAGAGCCAACTCAAGCTGTGTTTGAAGTTCAAGCGCCGATCCGCGAGCGATGCCGAGGAAGTGCATGAGTTCGCCCTTTGTAAGCCTGCCCTTTCCTTCAGCGATGTTGCTTGGAATGGAAACAGCGCAACGTCTTAATTGGTTAGTCAGGCCAAATCTTTCGTCGTTCGGAAAGCGCGCGGTCGTCCTGTAGATTTGAGCGGCCAATTCCATTGATCTTTGCCACGTCGTCGAGTCTCTGTACAACGGTGTTTGTTTCTGGCCCTTCACAGCTTCTCCGAGGATTCGTTTCTCTACTGTCTAATGTCTACTCGTCCACTGTCTTCTTACCATCAGAACTCGTTTCTCTAATCTCTACCCTCTACCCTCTACTCTCTATCCCCTGCTCCCTAAAACTCCGACCGTAACGCGACGATGGGATCGAGGTCGGCGGCTTTGCGGGCGGGGTAGACGCCGAAGAAGATGCCGACGGAGGCGGAGACGATGAGGCCGGCAAAGACGCTCCACATGGCGATGGTCGAGGGGAAGTCGATCAGCAGGGTGACGGTCTTGGCGAGCACGACGCCGAGGATGACACCGATGGCTCCGCCGGCGAGAGCCATGGTTGCGGACTCCATGAGGAACTGCTTGAGCAGGTCGGCGCGCCTGGCGCCGAGGGCCTTGCGGACGCCGATCTCGCGGGTGCGCTCGGTGACGGAGACCAGCATGATGTTCATGATGACGATGCCGCCGACGACCAGCGAGATGGCGGCGATGGCGACCGCGACCGCGCCGAAGTAGCCGGTGACGGTGGCGAGCAGGCCGGCGAGCGCATTACTGGTCTCAATGGTGAAGCTGTCCTCGGCGCCGGGGCGGTCGTGACGCTGGCTGCGCATGATGAGGCGCGCCTGGTCGACGGCAGCCTCCATCTCCAGGGCGCCCTCGGGGCCCTGGTTATAGATGATGAGGGATTTCTGCGTGCCGTAGGTCTTCTGGTAGGCGGTAAGCGGGACGCCAACCCAGTTGTCCTGGCTGCGGCCGAGCGTCTTTCCCTGGCGCTCGGCGAGCCCGATGACGGTATAGGGAGCACCGCCGACGCGGATCTCCTTGCCGAGCGGGTCGGCGCCCTTGAGCAGGTTGTCCTCGATGTCGGATCCGATGATGACGACAGGCGAAGCGTGGTCCTCATCGGCCTCGGTAAAGCTGCGGCCTTCGGCGATGTCGAGGTTCTGCATCTCGGGCATCAGGGCGGTGTAGCCGCGGATGTTGACGTCGGTGGCGGACTCCTTGCCATAGACGACGAGCCCGGTGCTGGCCTGCATGGCGCCGACCTCTTTACAGAGCGTGCACTGTTGCTTCATCGCGCGGTACTGATCGAAGGAGATGATCTTGCGCTTCTGATACTTTACGTAGTCGTTGTAGCTGGTGACGATGGACGGCTGCTGGGAGACGGTGAAGACGTTGGCGCCCTGCTTGTTGACCTTGGTGGCGACGTAGACCTGCGCTCCGTTGATGAGGGTCATCACGGCGATCAGCGATGAGACGCTGATGACGACGCCGAGCAGCGTGAGTATGGTGCGCAGCTTGTTCGCCCAGAGCGATTGGAGGGCGATCCGGAATGCTTCCTTGGTCTCCATGAGAGGTCTTTAGAGTCTATAGCCCGGGGCGGGTTTCGAGGTCAGAGGCGCACGAAAGTGACGGGAGACAGCTCTCCCGTGATGGATGGTACGTGAGCGCCGGGGCGGTGGTTCCGTTGCGGGAAGTGGTTAGTGAATTAAGGCAAAAGCAGATCCCCTGCGGGGATGACAACAAGAAAGGCAAAGGCTCGTGGCTTAGCGGCGAGGAGCGGCGTTGAGAGCCACAAGTTCGGAGGCGAAGGCGGGTTTGGGTTTGAGGTCGGCGTCGAAGGGGAGGCAGCGCTCGGGAAGACCGTCTTTGCGGGCGCCTTCGTGGTTGAGCCATGTGTATTTATCGGTGATGCCCCATGTGAGCAGGGCGAGGACGTTGGGGTTGGCGAGGGTGGTGTTCAGGTAGCCGGCGTAGAGGCCGGCGACAGCCTTGTCGCGGGTGGGGATGTCGGCGGGCAGGTCGCGGTCGTTGACGTCCATCTCGGTGAGCATGATCTTGAGGCCGAGGGACTGGACGTCCGCCATGAAGGCGCGCAGAGCCGGGCCGTAGACGTGGTTGGGGCCGGCGTGAATGTGCGACTGGATGCCGATGGCGTCGATGGGCACGCCGCGCTGCTGCATGCCGCGGACGAGTGCGAGAACGGCGGAGCGTTTTGCGGAGGAGGAGGCGTCCTCGGCTTCGATGTCGTAGTCGTTGTAGGTGAGGAGGGCGTGCGGATCGACGCGGCGGGCGGTGCGGAAGGCGATGTCGATGTAGTTGGGCAGGACCTTTTGCCAGGGCGAGTTGCGCATGCCGTTGGGCAGGTTGTCGGAGACCTGGATGGCTTCGTTGACGACGTCCCAGCTGTGGATGCGGCCCTTGTAGCGGCCGGCGACGGTCTCGATGTGGTTGACGAGGACGTGCTCGGCGTTGGCGGGGGTGACGGTTGTGGCGAACCAGGGAGGAAGCGCGCGGTGCCAGACGAAGTTGTGGCCGCGCATCTTCATGTTGTTGTGCTCGGCGAAGTTGATGATGGTGTCGGCGTCGTCGAAGAAGAAGGTGGTGGGTTGCGGGTGGATGGGGCCGAACTTGAACTCGTTCTCGGCGACGAGGATGGACATCTGCTGCTTGACGAGGGCGGCGTAGGCGGGATCTCCACCCCTGCCAGGCTGGCCGGGGACCGCGGGCTGGTCGCGGAGGGCCCTGGCGTGGACGCAGCAGCCGACCAGCAGGCCGTTGGGGGTGGCGGCGGCTTTGAGGGTGTCGGCTGGTTGGGGCTGGGCGAGGCTGCGGAGGGGGAGGGCGGCGAGGCTCGCGGCGGCGGCGGTCTGGGCGAGGAACTGACGGCGGGTAGAACGCGGCATGGAAGCCATCATCGCAGAGGTTGCGTTTTCGGGGCATGATTTGCAGCTGAAATAAATTGTAGATACAATTTACTTCTGTGGAGGTCACCTATAGCCCCTCGAAAGACCGACAGAACCTCCGGAAGCATGGTGTTTCCCTAAAGCGGGCAGAAGACTTTGACGTGGATACGGCCTTGTTTACCCTGGACGACTCACAGGATTATGGCGAGATCCGGTACAACGCGATCGGGTGGATCGAAGCCAAACTCTATGTGCTCACCTTCCGACAAGACGAAGACTCGATCCGAGCGATCAGTCTCCGCAAGGCTACAAGAGAGGAGCGCAGACTATATGACGAAAGGCTCTAAGCCGGATGCGGAGAGTCCCGAGTGGACGGAGGCGACGTTTGCCCGGTCCAAGCGGTTGCACGAACTGCCGCCGGACCTGCAGAAGCTGCTCAAGAAGGGACGCGGTCCCCAGCAGGGTCCCACCAAGGAACTTATTTCGATCCGGCTTTCTCAAGATGTGTTGGCGGCGCTGCGCACGATGGGACGGGGATGGCAGAGACGAGTAGACGAGACGCTGCGCCGGGCTTTCGTGAAAGAGCGTTCTTAGCGTTCCCGCATTTACAATAGAGAGAGTGCAGGCGGTCGGGTGATCGCTGCCGCGCGGGCTCGTAAGAGGATCGTGCGGGGGAGGAAAGTCCGAACTCCGCAGGGCAGTGTGCCGGATAACGTCCGGGATTTGAGCGTGAAGGCTCAAAGACGGCCAGTGCAACAGAAAGCAAACCGCCTCGGCTCTGCCGGACAGGCGCTTCGGCGCTCGATTCCGGAACGACAGGCCGCGGTAAGGGTGAAAGGGTGGGGTAAGAGCCCACCGCGTCCGCAGTAATGCGGACGGCACGGTAAACCCCACACGGAGCAAGACCAAATAGGCAGGGAGTCCGTTCGCTTCTCTTCAGGCGACGGCGCGCAGCGGCCCGCTGCGTTCAGGCGAAGAGGGATTGGGGGCTAATTCCAGAAACTTCGTTTCTGCTTAGTCTTCTATCAGCTGAAACTTGCGGGTAGGTTGCTGGAGCGGCGCAGTAATGCGTCGCCTAGAGGAATGATCGCCTAGAACAGAATTCGGCTTACGGGCCGCCTGCACTGAAAAAAGTCAGGGAGTCGGGGAGTGAGCGAGGCAGGTTTGTTGCGGCCTGACTTTCTATGTCCTCCGTCGCTCCCTGCGTAACCGCTCACCCGCTTGCTCCGGTTGCCGTGGGGGATTCCGGGGCCCTGATGGGGAATAGTTCCTGGAAATCTCTAACGTAGACTGGCAACACCATGCCACGCGTCTCTTCCGGCTCGTTCCCCGGGCTCCTTTGTGCTCTTTTGCTGGGCAGTTTCTGCCTGCTTGTCACCGGCTGCGGCATGGGAACCAGCGCGGCGCCCGATCCCGTGCAGCTGACGGTGAATGGCCGGGTGCACGGCGGACAGCAGGCGGTGGCCGGCGCGCACATTCAGCTTTACGTGGCGGGCAATGCGGGCAACGGAAGCGCGTCTTCGGCGCTGCTGAACACGACGGTCAGCAGCGGATCGGATGGCACCTTCTCTATCACGGGCGACTACAGTTGCCCGTCGCCGACGGCGCAGGTTTACCTGGTGGCCACGCAGGGCAACCCGGGGCTGGGTTCCGGCGGCAATAATCCCGCGCTGGCGATGATGGCTGCGCTGGGGAGCTGCGGCAATCTCACGCCGACCCAGTTCCTCTGGATCAACGAGGTCACGACGGTTGCGGCGGCGTGGGCGCTGGCCCCGTTCACGCAGGACATCTCGCACATCGGTGCGAGCTCCACGAACGCAGCAGGGCTGGCGAACGCTTTCCTCAACGCGCAGCACATTGCCGACACCTCTACCGGTAACGTCGCCACGCTGCCGGGCAACCTGACGACCGAGCCGGGCAAGATCTATGCGCTCGCCGACGCGGTGGCGTCGTGCATCAATTCGGACGGAACGACGGGCTGCTCGCCGCTATTTACCGCGGCCACTCCCGCCGGAGGAAGCGCGCCCACCAACACCTGGGATGCGCTGATGAACATCGTGAAGAACCCGGCGAACAATGTTGCCGGGGTGTTCTCGGCGATCGGGCCGCAGCCGCCGTTTGCGACCACGCTGACCCAGGCGCCGAACGACTGGACGCTCAGCCTGACGGTGACGGGAGGGGGAATCAACACACCGGAGAGCCTGGCGGTCGACAGCCAGGGCAACGTCTGGGCAACGGACCGTTCGGGAATCCTGGGCGCCGTCAACCCGCAGGGAACGCCGCTCAGTCCGTCGGGCTTCGGATCAGCGAATGCTACGGAGGCCTTCGGCCTGACGATCGATCCCAACGATAACGTGTGGACCACGCTTGGCGAGTATGGATCTCACAATGGCACCAAGGGTTCGATCGAGGAGTTTGCGGGTGTGTCGTCGGGGTCCACGCTGGGCACGCCGTCGATCTTTACGGATAACAGCATCAACTACCCTTACGCCGTGGCGGCCGACACCAACGGCACGATCTTTATCGCCAACTACTATGTGACCGGCAGCTCCACCAACCTGGTCGCGTTCAAGCCCGCGGCCAACACCTTCACCGCGATATCGACGGGCGCCGGGCTTGGGTTTCCCGTCGCGCTGGCGCCGGACACGGCGCATGGCGTCTGGATTACCGGCGGCTCCGGGGACAAAAGCCTCGCGCACGTCGACGCCAGCGGCAATATTCTTTTCTCGACCGACTGCTGCGGACAGACCGACGCCGTTGCGCTCGACTCCGCGGGCATGGTGTGGCTGGCGGACACGCAAAACAACAGTGCCACCGGGGGCTCGACGGGCGCGGTGACGGAGCTGGCGAGCGACGGCACGATCACGCAGGATTTCATCACCACCGGCGGAATCATTGTTCCCTCACACATTGCCATCGACGCCGCGCAGAATGTGTGGATCTCCAATCTCCACACCACCGGCAGGACAACCTATGAGGGCCTCTCCGAGCTGTCCGGGTCGAACTCGAGCAGCCCGGGCACTGCGATCTCGCCGAGCACCGGATTGGGACTGGACGCGGGTCTTCTGCTGCCTTACGCGCTGACCATCGATGCCAGCGGCAACATCTGGGTCTCGAACACCGGCGGCAACTCGCTGGTAATGTTCTTCGGCCTGGCAGCACCCACGAAGACGCCGATGCCGGCGACACCCCAGGCTCCCTGAATCGAGCGCGGGGCGACTTTCGGCGGGCTGAGTCCGTCTGAAAAAATGATGGGATTCAATTGCCCCGGAACCCGGCGCTGTCGTGCGATCTCCTTGCCGGCCGTGCTTCTTCTGATGTGCAGCATGCGTACTACAGCTCACGCAGGCCAACCGCCGCGCTCGTTTGAACTGCTGACGCAGCGCATGGACGTCGATGTAGACGGCGCCCCGAGGGCGTATGGACCGCCGGGCAGCGACGCGCTCGACTATCTTCGCAATGCGCACAGCAGGGGACGCCTCAGCGCCCCGGTGGTTGGCTATCTGCTCGAAGATGCGCCGCGGCGCGGCCCGGTGGTGCAGGGACCGCACGATCCCGCACCGGGATACTACGTCTCGCAAACCGCCTTTGAGGATGAGTCGATCGAGAACCAGCACGATCCGCGGCGCTATGTGAACGCGACGGCCATCAACTACGTGGTGCTGGGCAAGCGGGCGAGAGAGATGGGCGCGCGGCTGGGGGACTTCGTCGCGGTTTATTCGAAGCGGACGCACCGTTCGGTCTTCGGCATCGTCGGCGATGCCGGCAATCCGTCGGGCGACGAGGGCTCGCTGCACCTGCTGCAGGCGCTTGGATATCGCTTTCACAACGGCAAAAAGGATTCGGTTGAGGACCCCGAGATCGTCATCCGCTTCTATCCGGGATCCAATCCTGAGCACCGGTTCTTCCGCAGGCAGGCGGCGCTGGACAAGGCCGCCGAGGCGCTCGGCCTCAGCCGCGAGTTCAGCGAAACGGGCAAGAATCGTTAGTGAGGATCGTTTATGGAGCAGGCGCAGCAACTTTTTTCAATGTGACGAGGTCCTCATGAAGTAGAGTCGTAGGAACGTTGTGTGGTTCCTCGTCGCTGTACGGCGAAACGATGAGGGTCCGGTCAACGGCCCCGAAGCTAATGCTGCGAGCAGGCTATCGGACGCGTGAAATGGCGATGATTTCTCAGCGTGGATTCGTGCAGCGCCGCAGTGCCGGCTGACTTGTTTCCTGGCAGCCAGGCCGGAAGACCAACAACAGAAGCTCAGGGAAAAGCGTGACCGCGAGGTTACCGAAGTTACATTCAGGACTCGCGTGGCGACTAAATTTCTCTCGCATTTATGTAATTTTTTGCATCATAAAGTGGCAAAGGGGTTCTACTATTAGGACGCGTTGACCGTCCTGATTCCTCCTTCACGTTCAGTACGGTGTCCTCGACACGTTAATTGAGCCGGGGCTCGGCAGGTCTTATTGCATGGTTGACGTACACAGTTTCGCCTTACCGGGCTTCGTCTCGCAGGCTACCTTTGCGCTGACGCTGGCGCTACTTGCGTGGAGCGACGCACGCACTCGCGGCACCCGGTGGCTGGCCGCGGCCTGCGCACTGCAGCTGCTGACCATGATCTCGCGGGCGATCATGCCTGTACCGCTGCGGGTCTCCGAGAACCTGAGCGCCTGCCTGCTGGTGCTGGTATTTTTCCTGATCTACATGGGCATGCGCTGGTTCGTGCTGCGCGTTCGGCTGAGAACGATGAACGGTCCGCTGGCGCTGAGCGCAGCCATGACCACAATTCTTTCGGTGGGCGTGATGCATCCGGGCGCCGAGCTGGCCGCGGCGCGGGTGGCCGCGCTCATCGTGCTGATCAGCACGATCGTCATGCTGCTCAGGCCGCGCATCAAGTCGCTGGCGGATGCCGCCCGCGTGATGGCTGTGCTGATGGGCTTTGTCGGGGCTACCGTGGCATTCCAGCTGGTGTTGAGCGGGGGAGTGTTTTCACATGACCGGCAGCTCGATGAGGCCGCGCACGATCTGACCATGATCGGCATCACGATGCTGGGCTTTGCGTTCATTGGCATGTATGTGGCTGAAACCAAGCGTCGCCTGCACGAAGAGACGCGTCTCGATTCGCTCACAGGTTTGCATAACCGGCGGGCCTTCGAGGAGATGATCCAGCGCGAGGTTCAGCTCGCGGGCCGCGACAACACACCGTTAGCCCTGCTGATGATGGACCTTGACCACTTCAAGCAGTTGAACGACACCTGGGGCCACGCGCTTGGCGATCGCGCGCTGCGCACCTTTGGCGGCGTGCTGCTGACGGTGACGGGAAGCCGCGACGCGGTGGCTCGCCTGGGTGGCGAAGAGTTTGCAATTCTGCTCCCGGGCCGCTCGCCACGCAGCGCGCTGGCGATGGCGGAACGGCTGCGGGCCACGGTTGAAGGCCTGCGGCTGAGCGAGGGTGAGGAGCTGGTGCGTTTCACGGTAAGCATCGGCCTCAGCTCCTTGCAGGCCGGCGAAGCGGGCTTCGAGCCAATGCTGCGGCGCGCCGACCGGGCGCTCTACAAGGTGAAGCGCTCGGGCCGCAATCGCGTGTTGCTGGCCGACAGTGAGATCTCCGCCGTTCCGTCGATCCCGCCGGCCCGCGCGCTACCCGAGCTGCAGCCGGTGGGCGCCAGAACCGACACCCGCATGCGGGAATTCGCCGGCTAGCGGCCTTTCTTTCGTCTAAATCACCTCAGAACAGCAGCTTTACTGCGGTGCGCGTTCGCGCTGCAGCCCCGCTCGAATTAAACTAGACATGTCTATGTCTGAGTCAGAATCCAAATCGCTTCCTGAGGTCGATCTCTCCAAGCCCCCCGCGGAGAACATGGTTCGGGTCACCTTCCGCCCCGAGAACAGGACGGTCGAGTTCCCCTTTGGCACGCTGCCGTACGAGGGTCACGGCGAGCCCATGAGCCTGCTCGACGTGGCCGAAAATTACAACATCTTTCTGGATCACGCGTGTGGCGGTGTCTGCGCCTGCACCACCTGCCACGTGCACGTGATCGACGGCGCGAACGGCCTTTCTGAACCCGAGGAGAAAGAGCTGGACCGCATGGATCTGGCGCCCGGGCTGCAGCTGAACTCGCGGCTCGGCTGCCAGGCCGTCATCGAAAAGCCGGGCAACTACGTGGTCGATATCCCCGCCTGGAACAAGAACTACGTGCAGGAAGGCAAGCCCGCGACGGTGTAAAGGATCAGCCTGCATCGCAAGGTCCCACGCGGCGGATGCACCTCTGCCTGAACGGCCCTTGTGGTTTTGGGCCGCGTCGCGCAACGCGCGCTCCCAGGGTGTGTCTCTAACCTGGAGCAGAACATTTCCTGGCGCGGGTGCGCCATAAGAACGAGGGACCCATTCGCATGATTTTCTCAGTGGTCAGGAACTGCTGTCTTACTCTCTTCGCGATTCTCAGTCTCACGATCCTTACCACCGCCAGTCGGGCGCAGGTGGCGGTCTATGGCATGTTCAGCGCAGGCCACTACTCGGGTATCGGCGTCGGCAATGGAACGGCGCCCAACCAGAGTGGAGGGATGACAGCGCGCGGCGGCACGTTCGGGGTCTATGACAACTTTCTGCCCTTCGGTCCGGTCAGGTTCGGCGGCGACGCGCGTTTCTTTGTGCAGAACAGCGCCAACTCGACGAGCTATGGCAACAAGCTGGCGGGATTCATGTTTGGGCCGCGACTGGCGATTGCACTGCCGCCGCCGATTCCGGTGAAGCCGTATATTCAGCTGGAGGTCGGCGGCGTGGGCACCAACAACGGTACAAGCACGAGCAGGACGACCTCCTTCGCCTACCAGGTGAATGGCGGCGTTGACTTTACGATCGTGCCGCACCTGGACCTCCGCGGAGAATACGGCGCCGGCCAGCTTACATCGATCAACAACAGCAATCACACCTTGCAGGAGTTCGGCATCGGCCTTGTGCTGCGGCTCTTCTAGCGGCACCTTGCGCTGCTGTGTGTCCGGATCCATCAGGCTCACCCGGTCGCGGCATCGTGTTTCCTGCGCAGTGCAACCGGATCGGCCGCCGAAGACTTCGAGCAGCGGCTCCACGTGTGCGCTGAGGAAGTGACCGCCGGGCGTGCGGCCGTCCGGCATTGAAACCACGCAATGCATGTGCACCGCGGGCTTGCAGTCGAGCGGGGGGTGGCCGGTGTGGTCGGGGCAGTTTACGCCGTTCGGGCAGGAGATCGTGGCTGGGCAGGTGCTCACCGCGACCCTTGGGAATCCACAACCCGGTGATGGCACCAACATGCACTACAAGTTCACCGGCAAGGAGAGGGATACTGAGTCAGGGCTGGATTACTTCGGCGCAAGGTACTACGCCTCCAGCATGGGCCGGTTTATGAGCCCCGATCCGTCTGGATTGGCATTTGCCAACCCTGCTAATCCTCAAA
>DATNGO010000037.1:0-10666 GCA_035605855.1 Acidobacteriaceae bacterium
GGATCCATCAGGCTCACCCCGGTGGCAGCATCGTGTTTCCTGCGCAGTGCAACCGATCGGCCGCCGAAGACTTCGAGCAGCGGCTCCACGTGTGCGCTGAGGAAATGACCGCCGGGCGTGCGGCCGTCCGGCATTGAAACCACGCAATGCATGTGCACCGCGGGCTTGCAGTCGAGCGGGGGGTGGCCGGTGTGGTCGGGGCAGTTTACGCCGTTCGGGCAGGAGATCGTGGGTGGGCAGGTGCTCAGCGCGACACTGGGGAATCAGCAACCCGGTGACGGCACCAACATGCGCTACAAGTTCACCGGCAAGGAGAGGGATACTGAGTCAGGGCTGGATTACTTCGGCGCAAGGTACTACGCCTCCAGCATGGGCCGGTTTATGAGCCCCGATCCGTCTGGATTGGCATTTGCCAACCCTGCTAATCCTCAAAGCCTGAATCTCTACTCTTATGCGCTGAACAATCCGCTCGTCAATATCGATCCCACAGGCATGGAATGTGTGTGTGATGACGGCAGCTACGATTCAGCCGATGACGCGCAGACGGGTAATGCGGAAGGCTGCTCTGGCCAAGGTGGAACCTACATAAATCCAGACCTCTTCGAGAACGCTCTTCTCACGAACGGGCAGAACGCGAGTATTCAATATGGTTCTTGGAGCGGTCAAGCGAACTCAACTCTTGCGTCCAGCTGGACTACTCCCTCAGCAACAGCCTAGGGGAGCCAGTGGGCGGCAGGGCAAGAAGTAGATGACGCTCTCGGTTATTTCTATGGCAATGGAGCCAAACCGACGATCATATACAACAACAATGATCCGTTCACAGCGAGCTTCAAAGGCTCACTTGGGATGCAGGGCATTCTGGCTGGGGTTAGTGCTAATTGCAGTGCGACCAGTGGAAGTGTACCGGTCGGCACATGGGAAGCTTTTGCGAACACAATGATCGACGGACCCTACCTAAAGAGTGCTGACGGATCTACGATGAGTGGCTATTACACTCCTGAAGCGCAGATGGGAGGCTTCAACTCCACATATAGTCGTTCTGGAGGAGTGGTCAACATCACGGTGACGAATCCAATTTCGCTCAACTCATTTGCCCTTCATGCGACAGCACCTTTGGGAATTCCAAATCCTAGGAGTGGGCATTTCGGAACGGTAAACCAGCAGCTTAACATCACCGCCCCTGATCCATGTCAATAGGAGGAAGCTCAATGGGTAGGAACATGAAAACACGGTCCAAGTGGGCAGAGGGCAGACTCATGCTGATCGTTGCGATGCTGTTGACGCTGAACGGCTGCATGATGGTCAAATCGGAGTCCGACGTTTTGGGAGAATACGAACTAAAGGTAGGAGCGAACAAGATCGCTCTCAAAATATCTCCCGACCAGAGCTTTTTTGAAAGGATCACTTGGCAGGGAGGAAAGGTGCAAAACCACTCCGGCAAGTGGATGTGGGCTAAAGAAGGGATCGATTTCGATCAGCTATGGATACCGCCTGAGTTTGCCCCGCAATATATCCTTCAGGCGGACGCATCTGCTAGCGAGAACAAGCAGCCAAAATACACAGAGTCTGGCCACTGGTTTATCAGACCAGAAAGGCACTGGGGCAAGGTGATTCTGCCAATTTTTCCTGATGCCGATACCGAGTTCAAGATGGTCTCTGATGCCTCGCAGTGATGCACTCGCGGATGGCCGAGGTCTCGCTTTTGAGACCCGGGTTAGAAGTGCGATTCTGAGGACATGACTATGACGCAGTCTGTCGTTTGTGTATCTGACGTGTGTTTTGCCCAATCTTGTTATATCGGCAAAGAACGAGACACAGAAAGCGGCAATGATTACTTCGGCGCACGGTACTACTCGTTGAGTATGGGGGCGCGTTATGAGGGCGGGTGGCCCACATCTCGCTTTTGAGATGTGGGTTTGCAGGATGCAAGTCTGGCGCAGATGACCCGCGGGCTCGAACGGCGTTTTGGATTGGGTCGCCATCACTTCGTGACGTTCTCCGGTTACCGCCGTCAACCGCACTTCATCGATCCCACTACAAGACAGGTCTTCGAGACCTCACTGGAGTCACTGCGTCAGCGCTATGGTTTTCGCGTGGATTCTTATGCAGTGATGCCGGAGCATGTTCATCTGCTGGTGAGCGCGCCAGCTGTGGCGACGCTGTCCGTGGCCTTGCAGGCGCTCAGGATTTCCGGGGCGTGAAGATTGGCGTCGCGCCCGTTCCGGCAGCGCCGCTTTTACGATTGCAACATCTACACAGACCGCAAGCGCATCGAGAAGCGGCTCTATATCCATCGCAACCCATACACCCGCGGTCTCCTGGCCCATCCCAGGGTCTGGGATGGGTCGAGCTTCCGGCACTGGGCATACGGCCAACAGAGCAGCGTGACGCTCGACTCAACCTGGGCATTCGAGCGCAGCATGCAAGGAGCGCTCCGCGGTGGTGCTGAGGTGCCCACATCCTGCAAACCCACATCTCAAGAGCGAGATGTGGGGCGCCCGCCTCATCGTCTGGCTGATGAGCTGAGAGATGTCGGCATCAAGGCACAAACCAAAGGCCCGCTCTGTTGAGCGGGCCTGTTGTTCTCGCCAGTCCGGCGTGTGCTGCGATTCCTAGGCGACTTGCTGCTGCGCGAAGCGCGTCGTCGCGGCCGTCCGCGCAGGACTCAGATCCGCATGGGCATCAGGATGTAGCGGTAGCGCGTGTCCTCGTTGCCGTCTTCGGGGCGCATCTGGCCGGCGGACTGCGCGTCCTTGAACTCGAGCCTGACCTCGCCTGTCTCGCCGGTAGCGCGAAGGAAGTCGATCAGGTACGAGCTGTTGAAGCCGACAACCAGCGGATCGTAGTTGTAGGGCGTCTCGATGATGTCCTCAGACTCACCGGCATCGGTGGACTGCGCGCTGAGCTTCAGCTCGTTCTGCTCCAGGCGGATCTTGATCGCGCCGGAGCGCTCGTCGGCGAACTGGGCTACACGCTGCAGCGAGCTCATCAGGTCCTCGCTGCGCACGATGACGAACTTGTTGTTGTCGCGCGGCAGCACGGCCTCGTAGTTGGGGAACTGCCCGGTCAGCTTGCGCGAGGTCAGCACACGCGCGCCGACCTTGAAGAACAGCGTCTGATCGTCGTCGGCGAACTCAATGAACTGCGGCGCCTTGTCCTTGACGGGCTCCATGTTGGCCAGCAGGCCGCTCAACTCGTGCAGCGCCTTGCGCGGGATCAGCGTCTTCTTCTCGCCGGAGATGCCCTCGATCGGCTCGCCGGTCTTTTCAATGTGCGCCAGGCGATGTCCGTCGGTCGCGACCATCGCCATGGACTCCGCTTTCAGCACCAGCAGAGCGCCGTTCAGGGTGTAGCGCGACTCCTCGTTGGAGATGGCGAAGATGACCTTGGCGATCATGTTGTGCAGCGTCGCCGCGTTGATCTTGTATCCGCCCGTCGATGGGAACTGCGGCACCTGGGGGAAGTTCGCGCGGGCCATGCCGACCATTTTGGTGTTGGAGCGGCCGGCGCGGATCTGCACCCAGTGGTTGTCCATCAGCTTGATGGAGATGTCGCCCTCGGGCAGCAGCTTGATGTAGTCGTACAGCTTGCGCGCGGGGATGGTGCATGCGCCGGGCTTCTTCACCTTGGCCGCGCAGCTGGTGTTGAGCGACTGATCGAGGTCGGTGGCCGTGATCGTCAGCTTGCCATCCGCAGATCCGTCTGCCGCGGCGCTCGCCTCGAAGAGGAAGTTGGACAGGATGGGGATGGTCGTCTTGCGCTCGACAACGGACTGCGCGGCGGTGAGTTCGCGCAACAACTCCGCGCGAGAAACCGTAATCTCCAGGTTGCCGGTGGGCGCTGCGTCAGGCGTGTTGGCTGCGGTGGACACGGTTTCGGTTCTCCCTCGTTCGGCAGGCGGCGTGACGGTTGCTGAGGACACTTGGACTCTCCTGCGTACTGCAACCCGGACATGGCGCATGCGCAGCAGAGCGCAGGATGTGCAAAGTCTGGGTTGTGATGATTCTAGGGCGAGGAAGGTGTTTCGCGCGAGGGCCAACTGCTGTGCATAACATGGGGCGTGTTGTGCGAGATTCCCACCCGGGCGAGCAAGGAGCGCGCGCCGCGGACCCCGAGGTTCTCACTCCAGCGAGCAAAGAACGCCCGCCGCGGACCCCAAGATTCGTCTTTGCCGTGGTGCGGTCTTTGTCCGTGCCTACTCCCGCTGACGACTTCGCGAAGAAGACTACTAAGATTAAGTCTTAAAGATAGAGACAAGACCGTAGCCGTAGTCGTTTGGCGTGGAAGAGTGGATAAGCCGTCAAAGCGCCCTGAAGTGCCCGTGAAATCGCAGTTCCTGCTTTCCAAAACCGAGGCCCGCAAAACGAAGACCTTGGAGATCCGGACACACCTGCCGGATTCCCGCCGCCGTTTTCCCAGTTCCCCACAAGCGGCCGCGACGATCGCCGAGAAAGCCGGTCCCGGTATGTGGGCAAACCGTATTTATTCAGCATTTCTTCAGCGATGACGCGGCCGGACAGGCGGCCGCAATTCCAACAGCTGCACCACCTTTGGGCATGAAATCGCGTCCCCGCCCGCGTGCCGCAAGGCACTTCTGCTTCCGGACAAAGCAAAAGCCGCTGGATAGTGGCCCGGCGGCTCTGGCAGACTGCATTTTCCCGGGAATCAGTCGCGGCGATATCCGCCACGACGCGGTGCACGGCCACGGCCGCGGCTGTAGCCTCCGCGGTCGCCGGGGGCGGAGCGTTCACGCTCGCCCTCGGGAGGAATCCTGTAGCCCTCCGGGTAGAGCACTACAAACCGCCGCGGCCCTTCGCCGGAGCTCGCCGTCTGCAGTCCACTGTCGCGCAGGAACAGGTGCAGCATGCGCCGCTCGCGGGAGCTCATGGGAGGGAAGCTGTAGGGGCGGTTGGTATCGTCCACGCGGTCGATCCCATCGTCGGCCAGCCGCTTCAGATGGCGCACGCGCGCGGCCTTGTAGCCCTCCGCGTCGAAGGAGATGCGATCATGCTCCTCCGGCTCCAGGCGCAGCACCTTGGCGGTGATGTGTTCGAGAGCGCGCAGCAGCTCACCGTCGCGCTCCAGCATCAGGCCGGCGTCGGGTCCCTTGCACTCCACATAGATGTCGCGCCGCTCGAAGCCGTCCGGGTCAACTGCTCCCGCTCCAGCGGTAATCCGATACTTGAGCCGAAGACCTCCGGTCGAGGTCAGGATGCGCATCAGGGAGGCTACTTTTTCAGCCGCCTGGGCGAGGTCTTCCATGGGTTTCAGTGTCCTTCGGGGAAAGGTAGATTGTTTTCAACACAGAACAGCAAAAGAGATTTGCAGTGGAAGTCAGGCCCGGGGGCGAAGAACTGTAACAACTGACAGTGAAGACGTTCGAAACTTTTCAACTTCCTGTTAATGGAACTCGCAGAGCGCGTCCTCCAGTATGACGCAAACCGGACCTCGTGCGCATCCTTACCCGGCGGTCTATCGCCGTGCCTGGATCGTCTTGGGGGCGGCCTTCGCCCTGGCTTTGGCTTCGGCACGTTTCAGCTGGATCTCGCGCATCTCGCGTCCCAGCGCGGTGCGATTCAGGATGAGCTGCTGTCCAACCATGATGAAGTTGCCGACATTCCAGTAGAGTGCCAGGCCGGAGGCGTAGCTCCACGTCCAGTAACCCGAGAACGCCGGCATCATGAAGGCCATCATGCGCTGCTGGGCGGGATCGACTCCAGGGGAAGGCGTATAAAACTGCACCAGGAAACTGGTGACAACCATGATGATCGGAAGGATGTGCCACGGGTCCGGCTGGCTGAGGTCCGGCAGCCAGTACCAGTGCGCCTGGCGCAGCTCGACCACCTTGGTCATCATGGTGAAGAAGGCGAACAGCAGCGGAAACTGCACCAGCGTGGGAATGCAGCCGCCCAGCATGCTCACGCCGTTCTTCTTCTGCAGATCCATGATCTCGGCGTTCATCTCGCCCATCTTCGGATCGGTCGGCTTGGGATTCTTGTACCTCGCCTTGATCGCGTCGATCTGGGGTTGAATGCGCTGCATCTTGATCATGCCCTTCATGCTCTGAAAGCGCAGCGGCACCAGCAGCATGTAGATGAGAATGGTGAACAGGACGATCGCCCATCCCCACGAATAGTTGCGAGGCCCGGGGTTTGCCGGTGCGATCCAGGTGTGCACCATCTGCAGGCCTACAAAGAGGTACTTCCCGATCGGTCCCCAGAACCCGAAGTCCAGCAGAGGCTCCAGCGAATGGCCGTCCACCGTCTTCACGCTCTTGAGCAGCTTCAGGTTCTTCGGTCCCACGAAGACGCGCGCCTGGTTGTGCCCGCTGACATCGCCAACCGCCGCACCCAGCACCGGAAGCTGAACATCCTTGCCTGCCGGCTTGCCTTCGGCGCGCAGCAGGTCATTCAGGCTGAGCTGGTTGTGCAGCGTCACCACGCTCGCAGTTCTGGTCTGGTCCGGCAGAATGGTTGCCGCGAAGTACTGATCGCTCACGCCGGCAAAGTCGAACGGTCCGTTCAGCGTCGCTCCGCTGGAGACCTTCTTCGAGGCGAGGTGCTCGTCCTTGCCGTTCTGCATTGTGTCGACCGAGGGGTCTGACAAGGATGACCGGCCGCCGCGGGTACGCGCGATCGCCAGGTCGCCTGTGCCCGAAGGCCACGCGAGCAGCGCCCGTACCGGATTGCCGTCCTTGAGAACCTGGGTGTCGGCGTGGATCAGATAATCCTGGCCGAAGGTGAAGGTCTTGGTGACATCCAGCCCATCGGCCGCATAGTGAAACGTGAGCGTCGCCGGCGCTGCGAGATTACCGGTCGCCGAGGGAACGAACATCGCGTTGGCCAGCGTCTGGGTCAGCGCCGGATCATAGGTGTACAGCGACATCGGGTAACCGAACTTCGCCGAGGCCGCGGGGTCCACCAGGTTGAGCGGCTTGCCGTCATCGTCGTTGTAGCGCTTCAGGATCCATGAGGTCACCTGGCCGCCGCGGTTGGAGAAGGTAATCCTGTACAGCTCGTTCTCGACCACCGTCGTGCTCTCGGCGGCTGCCTGGATGGCGGGAGTATGGGCCCGGGCCGCTTCTGCCGCAGGGGCATGGGTCGCGGCTAGCGGCGCGGCCGCCGGTGCGGTTGTTGCCGGAGCGGTCGCGGCGGGTGGATTCGCAGGCGTCGGCGGAGCCGTGCGCATGTGCCAGTACTGGATGCCGAAGACGACACCCATCATGACGAGCAACATGACGAGGAACGAGCGGTTGTCCTGGCTGGGCGCACCGCCTGCATTTGGATTACGAAACTCTGGCAAGTGGAGAACTTCCTATCGTTGAATCTCCGCTTCTGGCGCGGAGTTCACTGGTGTCCATGGTAAATGAGTACGTGCCAGGGGCCGGTTCGGTTTCCGCCCGGCTCAAGGTACCGGGTCGAGACCCCCTTTACTGAACGGATGACAACGCGCCAGCCTGCGCAAGGCCAGCCAGCCGCCCCGCAGCCACCCGTGCCGCACCACCGCCACATACGCGTACTCGCTGCAGGTCGGAAGATATTTGCATTGCGAGACGGATACAGCGTGCAGCAGGGGTGAGAGGATCCGCTTGTACGCTGCCAGCAGCATGGCTGCAGCGCGTTCGCGGCGACGATCGCCCGTCACCGCAGCGCCTCCCCGCTGACTGGCTGACCTGCGGTCTCGCCGACTCGCTTCTCCGCCGCCGCCTGCACACTGCGAAAGATGGTCTGGACCTCGCGCTCGATCACGGCAAAGTCCGCCTCGAGCACGCTGCGCCTGGGGTGAAGCACCACATCCACGGACGCCGAGAGCAGCGGCAGCGCAGCCCGCACAGCCTCGCGCAGGCGGCGCTTGATGCGGTTGCGGGCCACGGCCTTGCCCAGCGCCTTCGGCACGGTCAGCCCGACGCGCGGGCCCGCCGTCTCCGAACGCGTGGCGGCCTCGCTATCGCGCAATGCGAAGAACCAGGCCATCTGCCGCCCGAACTGCTTGCGGCCGGTCTTGTACACGCGCTGGTAGTCCGCATGTTTGCGCAGCCGGAAGCTCGTCGAAGTTGTCATGATGTCGCTCAGGGGCGTTGTGTCCCGTTCAAAAAAACTGTGCTGCCCAGGTTGCGCCCAGCTGGATTACGTCCAACACAGAAACGCGCCCTGGAGGAAACCTCCGGAGCGCGCGTTGCGAAGCAAGATGCGAAAAACCTTCGCGAGCTGAAAAGCCCTCGCGGCGAACTAGTTTAACTAGTCTCGGAAGCCGGCCGAGACCGCGATCTTGTGGCGGCCCTTGGCGCGGCGGCGGTTCAGCACGGCAGCGCCGGCCTTGGTGGCCATGCGGCTCAGAAAGCCGTGGACCTTGCTCCGGCGGCGGCGATTGGGTTGAAAGGTGCGCTTAGGCATCGTCGTGTCCTGTTCTCAATCCTGGGATCGTTGCATTCGTTGCATTGCTGCTCGTTGCATTGCTGCTCGCTGCATTGCTGCTCGCCGCCTTGCTCCTCTGTCCGAGGGCCTCTACGCTCGCATGCGCAAACGCGTACAGCAGCTACTATTGAGTATACCGAAGTGGGTGCTCATGGGCAATTCGTCGCTAACAGGTTCTTCATCTTCTGCACCATTCGTGTCAGCAATTTTCGACCCATTCGCAAAACTTCACCGACTCTGGTGCAAACGGTCTCTCTTTCGCATTTTTGCATTCTTTGAGTTGTCGAACGCTTCCGAAATGCGTGCTACTATCGACTGCGTTCGTGGTGTGCAGTTCACCTCTACCTTGAGTTCCGACGGTCTGCTGTTTCACTCTCCGGCGGTGCCTCCGGGCAACGTCGGACTTCAAACCAATTTTGGGGTTCCGTTCTCCTTCGCGTGAACGTTTTCGTCTACGCGGAGCCGACCTGCCGTTGCCTTTTTTTCAGTCCTTGTCTTACACTTTGCACCTTTGCATTACCCCTCTCGAACGTCTAGGACACTGTCCAGGACACTAAGGAAGATTCACGATGTCATTTGAGCCGGTCCCGGCAACCGTCCTGAACCAATGGGTTCGGATCCTCGGCGCGCTGGAGAAGAAGATCAATCGTCAGAGCTTTGAGACCTGGCTGAAGCCCACGCGCTTCTCGCACATCAACGGTCGTACGCTGCACGTGCGCATTCCCTCCGCGGCGTTCCAGCACGTTGGCGATCGTTACGGCGATCACATCTACGAGGCCATTGAGACTCTCGGCCTCGAACTCGATGAGGTCCTCTTCGAGATTCCGCCGCAGGAGCCCGCGCCCCGCGTTCGTGAGGACGGCGGCTTCGGTCCGCAGTCGGCGCACAACGCCAACATCACACGCAATCAGCGACCTTCAGCGCCCGCCGGCCCGGGCCCGGAGCAGGCGCGCTTTGACTGGAACTCCGCCGCGCAGCTGAACCCGCGCTATCAGTTCGATGGCTTCGTTATCGGCAGCGGCAATCAGTTCGCGCACGCCGCAGCGCAGGCTGTCGCGGAGCGGCCGGCGAAGGCCTACAATCCGCTCTTCATGTACGGCGGCGTCGGCATGGGCAAGACGCATCTGATGCACGCGGTCGGCCATCATGTGAAGATGCGCATGCCGCATGCGTCCATCAGCTACATCTCGGGCGAGAAGTTCACCAACGAGATGATCAACTCGGTGCGCTACGACAAGATGACGACCTTCCGCGACAAGTTCCGCACGGTCGACGTCCTGCTGATCGACGATATCCAGTTCCTCGCCGGCAAGGAGCGCACGCAGGAAGAGTTCTTCCACACCTTCAACGCGCTGCACGAGACCTCCAAGCAGATCGTCATCTCCTCGGATCGCTCGCCCAAGGAGCTCGCCGACTTCGAAGACCGTCTGCGCTCGCGCTTCGAGTGGGGGCTCGTCGTCGACATCCAACCTCCGGATCTCGAGACCAAGGTTGCCATCCTGCAGCGCAAGGCCGAGAGCGAGCGCATCGCGCTGCCCACCGAGGTCGCGCTGTTCATCGCCGGCAACGTGCGCACGAATATCCGCGAGCTCGAAGGCGCGCTGAACCGGCTCATCGCGTGGTCCTCCATGCAGGGCGCAGAGATCACGCTGCCCAATGCGCAGCACTGCCTCAAGCACATCATCGATACGCAGGTGCGCAAGATCACGATTGAGGCAATCCAGCGCGCGGTCGCGGAGTCCTTCGGCATGCGCGTGGCGGAGCTGAAGCAGAAGAACAACTCGCGTCAGATCGTTGTTCCGCGGCAGATCGCGATGTACCTCGCCAAGCAGCTCACCGAGGCGTCGCTGCCGGAGATCGGGCGGCAGTTCGGCGGCAAGCACCACACCACGGTCATGCACTCGATCGCCAAGATCGACGAGCAGCGCCGGCATGACAAGGACCTGAACCGGACGGTCGCGAAGCTGCTGGAGACATTGGGCTAGTGCAGTGAATAGTGAAGAGTGAATAAGACGAAGGCCGCCTTCAGGCGGCCTTTCTTTTTGCGATTCGATTCTCATTGTCCATCGCGGTCGGGGTACGTAGAATCGGAGCCGCTGCTCCGATCAGGCCCCAACCCTTAATCAAAAAGCATGGAGATCTTCATGGACCAACAAAAACAAGTTACGCCCGAGCGCATCATGCAGATGTCCTGGGGCTACGCTGCGCCGCTCATTCTGGAAGCCGCGATCCGCAACAAGGTCTTCGATACG
>DATNGO010000038.1:0-5816 GCA_035605855.1 Acidobacteriaceae bacterium
CAGGGCTCAGGGAGTAGTCGAAAGGTTTACGCAATCAGTTTTCAGTTTTCAGTTGCCAGTTTTGAGTCAAGACGATCGGTGCGGCTTCGTGTCCTCGCTTTCCTCGTGCGTGCGACAATCCGTGGGAATGGCTTCTGGGCAAAAAAAGGTCATTATCCGGAGATTCAACGACCAGCTCCACTGGGGCTATTTGCCGCAGGAGGTTGTCCTTCTGCACGGGTATGTGGAACTGATCGATCCGTCGGCGCATGTGACGCCGATTCTGCTGACAGAGATCAAGTGGATTGCGTATGTGCGGGACTTCAACCTGGCCGATCGCACCGTGCCGGAGCGGCTGGAGCGCCGGAAGTTTGCCGCGCGGCCCCGGACCGAGGGGCTGTGGGTGCGGATGCGGCTGACGGATGGCGATGCGCTGGAGGGCCTGGTGCAGTTCAACCGGAGGCTGCTGGATGCGCTGGCGGATTCAGCGGGGATCTTTGTAACGCCGCCGGACACGCGCGGCAATACGCAGCGGCTGTTTGTGCCGCGGTCGGCGATTGAGTCGGTTGAGGCGTTGGGGTTGATTCAGCCGACGGCGGCGAAGGCTCCGAAGATTGCGAAGGAAGAGCCGCAGCCGACGCTGTTTGAGGAGTGAGGCGGGACGAATTCGCGTAAAGAGGAAGGCATACCTCAGGGGCTGAAGCCCCTTTCTTTTTTGCGCCATTACGGCACGGCTGAAGCCGTGCCCTTTCAAAACGGCGGGACGTTAGCCTTGTAGAACGTCTCCAAAGCAATCCGAACCGGCTGGTTGTTTGGACGGGCTTAAGTAGCTTTGGCTTCGCTACAATCGCGGCATGAAGCTGGCAGTGCTCGCCGAGAAACTGGGCGCTTCGCTCGCCCCCGCGCCAGGGAAGAATCTGGCTGCCGTAGAGAGGCTGGAGATCACGGGTGTGGCTGGCCTGGAGAAGGCCGGGCCGCATGAGGTGAGCTTCCTGACGAATGTGAAGTACAGCCCCCAGGCCAAGGCGACCAAGGCCGCGGCACTGCTGGTGGAACCCACGGCGCCGGATTTTCCGGTGACGACGCTACGGATTGCGAACCCCTACCTTGCATTTGCGCGGGCGCTGGAGATGTTTCATCCGATGCGGCGCTTCCCTCCCGGCGTGCATGCGACGGCGGTGATAAGTGCGAGCGCGAAGATTGGGGCGCGGGCGCATGTGGGTGCGTATGTGGTCGTCGGCGATGATGTGGTGATTGGCGACGATGCGGTGCTGCTGCCGCATGTGGTGATCTATCCGGGCGCGCGGATCGGCGAACGGATCTTTGCGCATGCGCATGCGATTGTGCGCGAGGGCTGCGTGCTGGGCGATGATGTGACGCTGCAGAATGGAGCGGTGATCGGCGCGGACGGCTTCGGGTTTGCCAAGAACAGCGATGGCAGCTGGACGAAGATTCTGCAGACGGGACCGGCGGTGCTGGAGGATGCCGTCGAGGTGCAGGCGAATGCGTGCGTGGACCGCGCCAGTGTGGGCGAGACGCGAATTGCGAAGGGAGCGAAGATCGACAACCTGGTGCAGGTGGGGCATGGGTCGACGGTGGGCGAGAACTCGCTGCTGTGCGCACAGGTAGGTCTGGCGGGGTCGACGACCATTGGGAAGAATGTGGTTCTGGCCGGGCAGGTGGGCGTGGCGGGACATTTGACGATCGGCGATGGCGCGGTGGCGACGGCGCAGACGGGGATTCCGAGCGATGTGGCTCCGGGTGCGGTGGTGAGCGGCTATCCGGCGGTGGACAATAAGATGTGGCTGCGAACGGTGGCAGCGGTGCATAGGCTGCCGGAGCTGATCCGGAAGCTGCGGGCTGATGAGAGCCGGGAGAGACAACGTTGAGGATTTTTGGACGGCGGATGGCGGCGATCGCGGGACTGGTGGGGATGGTGTTGCTGGGCGGGTGCAGGTCGCCGTATGTGACCGCGACGGTGAAGAACGATACGGGCGCGGTGGTGACGCTGGTGGAGGTCGACTATCCGAGCGCGAGCTTCGGGCGGGACTCGCTGGCAGCGGGCGCGGTGTATCCGTACAGGTTCAAGATTATAGGCAGCGGAGCGACCAAGGTGTCGTGGACGGACGCAGCGCGGAAACAGCACACGGCCAACGGCCCGGATCTGCATGAGGGGCAGCACGGCCCGCTGGCGATCACGCTGACGCCGACGGGCGCGCAGTGGAGCGAGCAGCTGACGCAGTAGCTCGCTGAGCCCGGCGCGTTGTTTGCGCTAGGTGGTGGGTGGCGTGGCGCGCGGGTGATGCGTGTGCTGGTTGTTGACGGAGTCGATGCCGCTCTGGCCGGCGCGCCGGCGCTGATTGGCGGCGTAGGCGACAACCAGAAACGCTATCCCGATAATGGCGAATACGAAGAGGAGAATGAAGACAATCATCAGGTACTCCCTGGGCCGAGCCCATGTGTGGCGTGCGTGCCGGTGGCCGCAAGCCTCTTCTGCTCATAAGATGCCGGTTGGCTGCGTGCAGTAGACTCAAGGCGTGAAGCGCGGTTTTTTCATTACGTTTGAGGGCCTGGATGGTGCGGGCAAGACGACCCAGTTGCGGCGGCTGGCGGGGATGCTTGAGGACGAAGGACATAAGGTCGTCACGATAAGGCAGCCGGGGGGAACGGAGCTGGGCGACCGGATTCGGGGCGTGCTGCTGGATTCCAAGAGCGAGTCGGAGTTCGGAGAGATTGCGCCGGCGGCGGAGATGGCGCTGATGTTCGCGGACCGTGCGCAATCGCTGCACCAGGTAATTTTGCCGGCGCTGGAGCGCGGCGAGATTGTGCTGTGCGACCGGTATACGGACTCGTCGGAGGCGTACCAGGGCGCGGGACGCGGGCTGGGTGTGGAGCGCGTGCTGGAGATGCATAAGGCTGCGTGCGATAACGTGCAGCCGGACCTGACACTGTTGCTGCTGCCGCCGCTGGAGGCGTCGCTGAGCCGGGCAAGGCGGAGGAACGAACGGCACGTGCGCCAGCATGGCACGGATGAGAACAGATTTGAGCGTGAGGGCGATGAGTTTTATCGCAAGGTGTATGAGCAATACCGCGCGATTGCAGAGCGCGAGCCGCAGCGCGTCGTGCTGCTGAATGAGCCGGGAACGATTGAGCAGGTCGGCGAGCGGATTGAGGGTGTGGTGCGCGAGCGGCTGGGTGCTGTGGGCGAGACTGCGAACATCCACGGCTTGCGCGGAGGGACGGCGGAGAAGAGTACGCAAGGCCCTTGACACAATCTGGTTGCGGACAAGGGTTGAATCTAAACCACGGTCATCGCGGTTTTTGTGAAACGTCAATCACAATCTTGCCCAGGGATCCGCGCTCGACCTCCGCATGGGCTGCGGCAATTTCGCTGGATGAGAATTGGCGTTCGTTGAGCAGCGGCGTCAGCTTGCCTTCGTCGGCGAGTTCGGCGGCACGCCGGAGAATCTCACCATGGTGCGCACGGCCTTCGCCCGTCAGCAGGGGCAACAGCGTGAAGACGCCTGAATAGGAAGCACCGCGAAACGACAGTGGCGCAAGCGAGTGAGTACCCCAGCCCAGCGCGCTTACCACGCGGCCGGTGTGGCGCTTGACGGCCGCGAAGGAGGCGTCCAGCGTGGCGCCGCCCACCGTGTCGTAGATGATGTCGAAGCCTTTGCCTGCCGTGAGACGTGTAACGTAGTCGTCCACGGATTCGGTGCGATAGTCGATGGGGATTGCGCCAAAGCGCTCGGCAATCTCCTTCTTTTCAGGTGAGACGGTCGCAAACACTTCGGCGCCCATCGCCGCTGCGAGCTGCACTGCGACGTGACCAACCCCTCCAGCGCCGGCGTGAACCAGGACACGCTCTGCCGGCTGTACCCTGGCTCGATCTACAAGCCCTTCCCACGCGGTGATGACGCTCAGTGGGAGTGCGGCCGCTTGCTGCATCGTGAGTTTTTTCGGCTTGCGCGCCAGAAGATCCGCATCGACGACGGCGAACTGCGCAAGGGTTCCCTGCAGGCCGCCGACACCGCCGACCATGCCGTAAACCTCATCGCCGATTTGAAATTCCGTGACTCCGGCGCCGATCTGTTCGACAGTGCCTGCCATGTCCAGCCCCAGGACGGCGGGCAGCGGCTGGCGAGCGTGCGCCGCAATACCGGCACGAATCTTGATGTCCAGTGGATTGACGCCGCTGGCCGCGATACGCACCAGGACCTCGCGCGGACCGGGAGACCGGCGCGCGAATTTGTACTCTTTGAAATCCCCGCGCGGCTTTTCGACGACCCAGCCTTTGTATCGTGCGGAGTTGGCTGCGGACATCTCTTCAGCTCCTGGGACGGCTGTTCGAGATCTGATTCAAGGATAGAACTCGCGCTCCTCGACCTGCGCCTTCGGTTCGCCTGCTTCAACCATACGCGCTAACAAACGCTCCCGCAGTTCCGCTGCAGCCTGCTGCGGAGGGGCACTGAATCCGTGGACGAGCCCCGGATTGTCGCGCCGGCCGGCGAGATTGAGCAGCTGGTGCGGGTCAGCGCGCAGGTTGTACAGATACTCTTCGCGGTAGTGATCGCTGGCAGCCGACGTGACGCGGCCTGAACCCGGCGCCATCACCGCGTAGGTCCACTCGGGAGTGCGCAGAGCGCGTCCCGTTCCTACCTCGGAGATCTGGATGTACACCTCGTCGCGCCAGTCTTTCACCTTGCGCTCGAGCAGCGGCAGGAAGCTGCGGCCCTGCATCGATGGCGGTACGGGAAGCCCCGCGGCGGATAAGAGTGTGGGCGTGATGTCGATCTGACTGGTGAGCTCGGGGATCTCGAGAGAGCGGTCGAAGCCCGGACCCTGGATGACCAGTGGGACGTGAATCGAACTCTCATGGGGGCTGCGCTTGTATTCGGCGTTGCGAGTGCGGAAGTGACAGCCGTGATCGCTGAGGAAGAGGAAGATGGTGTCGTCTGCGAGTCCGCGCTCGGCGAGCGTCTTGCGAATCTCACCGATGGAGTTGTCAATGCTTTTCACGGCGCCGCAGTAGTCCGGGAGTTGCTTCTGCCAGTCGCCGGGGAGATCTCTGAGATCGCCCGGGACGAAGGGATTGGTGAATTTGCCGGCGTATTCCTTTGGACCTACGAAGCAGTTGCAGTCGTTCTGGTGATGCACTTCAAGCTGCGAGATCACAAGCAGAAACGGTTCGCTTACCGTGTTGAGAAATTGTTTCGCGCGCTGGGTGATGAAATCGGCGCGGTAGATGCCGGAGAAGGGGATGGCCTTCCCTGCACCGTCGTAGATTTCGCCTTCGTAGGGATGCGATGTCCATTCAAGTTCGTTGGAGCCCTCCCAGAAGTCGAGAAAGCCGCCTCTCTTTTCCGGGGCGACTCGACCCCGGTCAGCGGTTGCTCCTTTGGCGGGCTCGAGCGTGGCGAGGTGCCACTTGCCGATGTAGTTTGCGGTGTACCCGGCTTTGCGAAGTTCCGTTGCGAGTGTGACAGCATCGGGCGCAAGTCCAAAGCCGTTGCGCCACACGCCGTGTTTGTTCTGGTATTGGCCGGTGAAGAGGGCCGCCCGGGAAGGAGCGCACACGGGCTGATTGGTGATGTGCGACCGGAACAGTGTGCCCTGCTGCGCCATGGCGTCGAGGTTCGGCGTCAGTTGCATGGGATTCAGACCGTAGGCGGAGACCATGTCCCAACGAAACTGATCGGATATATAGAGAACGATGTTTGGTTTGCGCCGGCCTGCACTTTGTTTGCGCTGGCCTGCGGAGTTCTCCTGCGCGCTGTTGTGGAGTGTTGCCGCCTCAGCGCCCGCCGCAGGAAATGCGGCGGCGACGGCCGAGC
>DATNGO010000039.1:0-59197 GCA_035605855.1 Acidobacteriaceae bacterium
CCATCCGACTAGCCTCAACACTAAAGGTCGCGAAGACTGCTCCACTATGAAGTTGCCATTTCAGCGTCCCAGTCGTGACATCAAATCCATACACGCCGGAGGCACTGGCAACTACTGCAGTCTGGGAGTCGCCGCTAACCCTACTCCCGCGATGAATCCAAGCAGGGGAGTGGCGATGGTACGCAATGTCAAGCCACTCCCCACGTCCCAAATCAGGATGCGGCAAGAGAAGGCATTCAATCCAAGGATAAACACTGCAAGCCAGACGACGGGTTGCATCCGATCGGCATGGGGCATAGGGGCTCTCTAGAAAATGAGCGAATTATAGCCAATACAAGCAGCGAATCAATTCGAGCAGTTGAACCCGCTGGGATGGCGGTAATAGAGTTTGACGGAAGAGCCAGTCAGCCTTCCGAAACAGACCGCCCAAGACAGCGATAGGGAGTGATCAATTCCATCTCGGGGACTGCTTTTTCGTCCTGAACAAGAACGAATACTCGCGCGTCGTAATCGGCGTCTGGAAAGGCCTCGGTGACGAGCGGCAACGGGGAAACACCCAGGCTTGGGCTGAAGCAGGTCGCGCTATCTTTCATTCCCGCCGATACGGGATGGCCCGCACCCTCTTTCGAGAGGAGGGCCCCGTCGCGGGTGTGTAGATGGTCGATGGCGAACTACACCCTAAGCCTTCCTCGCACGCGCAAACACCATCTCGAAGAAATCGTTGCTACCTGCAGAGACGCCCCTACCGACTTGCCGCACGATCACTGAGCTCGCTATCTTACATTCACGCAGGCTGAGGGTTGTGCGCTGCTCAACGGCGAGGAGGGTTTGCTCGCGGTATGGCGAGATCGCCGCGACTACTTCGACGGCCAGTTGAAGAAAGACGAATACTTCCAAAGCCGGGAAGAAATACCTCCTCAGCACTGGACGTGGCGATCGCAAAGCCTAACGAAAGATCCGCAGGAGCCTCCGGGATCGCCGTCTCTGGGGCAGTGGTCGAAGCATAGAATCTGGGCAAAGGGGCCCGGATTGTCGCGAGAATCATTTGGCCCCGTGGTGCTCGGTGATCGCCGCCTCCGGGTTCTTCCGCTAGGCTGCCCACAGATGCTCCGGAAATCTTGCTGTGCGGGTGATACATTGTCGGAAATATCGGGGCGTTCCCGTATGCGTGTGGTTTCGGAATCGGTGCTATTGTCGACATTCGCCGAAGAGATCGGCCAGAAGGTCGGCCGCCGTACTATCAGCCAACTCCAGCGCTTACATGTCGGAATGCAGTCTGGCAATGATTCGGTCCCTGCAAACATCGGCGCCGCTTGACACGTTGTGAATCGAAAAGTATCGTTCTTCCGATGAATCGTTTCATTTCATCCCAGTTCTGAAGATCCTATTGCCTTTCAATTGCACGGAGTCTCTGTCTATGAAGTCGTTCCGCAATATGGCCGCTGTAGCTTCGATGATCTTTGCGCTGTACGGTGTAAAGGCCAATGGCCAGGATGTCTTGCCGCGGCCGGATCCCCCTTTTCGCGGCGTGATGAACCCGGATGCAAGAAAGTCGACCGAGGATTGGCCGGCGGATATTAAAGCCCCAAAGGGTGCGCCAAACATCCTGCTTATCCTTGTGGACGATGTCGGGTTCAGTGCTACGCACACATTTGGTGGCGCGATCAACACACCCACCTTCGACAAACTGGGACAAGAAGGACTGCGCTACAACGAATTTCACGTCAACGCGATCTGCGCGCCGAGCCGCGCCTCGTTGCTTTCAGGGAGAACGGACCACCAGGTCGGATTCGGTTCAATCTCTGAATTTGGTACCGGCTATCCCGGCTACAACACACTATGGCCGAAGAGCGCGGCTTCTGTCGCCGAGGTGCTCAAGGACAACGGCTACAACACCGCCGCATTCGGCAAGTGGCACAACACGCCGGCGTTTCAAGCAACACCTGCGGGGCCGTTCGACCGCTGGCCGACGGGACTGGGCTTCGAGTACTTCTACGGATTCCTTAGCGCGTTCGACAGCCAATACTATCCGCGGCTCTATCGCGACACTACGCCAGTCGAGCCGCCCAAGACGCCGCGCGAGGGTTATAGCCTGACGGAAGATTTGACCAATGACGCTATACGCTGGCTACACCTGCAGCAGGCGTCCTCTGATAAGCCATTCTTCCTCTACTTCGCCACAGGTGCCACCCATACGCCGCACCAGGTTCCCCAGAAATGGGTGTCGCCGTATAAGGGCAAGTTTGGCGAGGGGTGGGACAAACTCCGCGAAGAGACCTTTCAGCGGCAGAAGAAGTTAGGTGTGATTCCCGCAAACGCCGAAGATACGCCTCGCCCCAAAGGGCTGCCTGCCTGGGACTCGCTGCCCGAAAACGAGAGGAAGTTGCTGGCACGCCAGGCCGAAGTCTACGCCGGGTTTACGACCCAGGCGGACTATGAGGTTGGCCGTCTGATTCAGGCGATCACGGACGAAGGCAAGGCCGACAACACGCTGATCATCGAGATATTCGGTGACAACGGTGGCTGTGCCGAAGATGGCCCCACAGGCTATGACGCGCGCGATGTCCATGGTGTTCCCCTGGCGATCGATCAGCGGTTGGCAATAAGCGACAAACTCGGCAGCGAGGTCTATATGAACGCAGCGGCCGCTGCGTGGGCCTGGGCATTTACTACGCCATTGCAGGGAACGAAGGCTGATGCCTCGCATCTCGGCGGGACACGAGACCCAATGATCGTGGTGTGGCCGGAGCGAATTCGCCAGGGAGGTGGCCTGCGCAGCCAGTTCACGCATTTGGATGATGTCGCACCAACACTTTATGAAGCTGCGGGGATTACCCCACCGAAGGTCGTAAATGGCGTAGAGCAAATGCCGCTCTATGGAACCAGTTTTCTTTACACGATCGATCACCCCAATGAGCCGAGCCAGCATCACGTGCAGGTGTTCGAGACCAATGGAAATAAAGCGATCTACAAAGACGGCTGGTGGGCGGGACAATTACTGCGCTCTTCCTGGGAGCGCATCGGAAGCCCGGGCATGTCGGACAAACAACTGCTCGACGGTAATCTACATTCGTGGGAACTCTACAACCTGAACGACGACTACAGCCAGGCACATAACCTTGCCGATAAGGATCCGCAGAAACTGGCGGAGATGAAAGCGCTGTTCGACGAAGAGGCACGTAAAACGAATATCTATCCAATCCTGCCCTTGCGTGGATTGCTCGACAAGCCACTCAACCAGAAGACGACCTATATATATCGCTCTGGCGTCGAGCGACTGCAGGAGACGGCGAACCTGAAGCTGGGCGGAGGCAAGCCGTACACCGTGACGGCTGATATCGACGTGCCGCAGGATGCCGCGAACGGCGTCATCATGGCGCAGGGCGGGCGCTACGGAGGCACCAGCCTCTTTGTTAAAGATGGCCGTGTGTTCTATGAGGTGAACGCGAGCGGGAACCGTTCGGGGCAACTGGCCTCAACGATTAAGCTGGCTCCCGGTAAGGCGCACATCGTGTTGCAAGTGGCGCCGGACAATAAAGGGAGCGGCGGAGAAGAGGATGACCAGGGTGTGCTGCACCGCAAGAGCTTCCCGGCGACAGCAACGTTGACCATCAACGGTGCCCCGGCTGGCGAGGCACACTTCGTCAATGTTCCGCGAACAGGTGGCTACTGGTCCGGAGCAGAGACACTGGATATCGGCAGCGATCTGGGGTCTGCGGTGAGTCCGGACTACGAGCCGCCCAACCGGTTCAATGGCACCATCGATACCGTTACAGTGAGTCCGGAGCAGGGGAAATAATGAAGGTTTTGCTAAGCGGCGCGGCAGCAATTCTCGCATCGGCATTGATTGCGTTTGCGTCTACGCCATCCATGCGGAAGGATTTCCTGCCGACCGTAATGAACCAGAGGGCACCGCACGGCGCCGTACCTCCGGGCATGGTGTGGGTGCCGGGCGGAACATTCTCGATGGGCAGCGAAGACCCGCGAGGAATGGCTGGTGGTGGCCATGAGTCAATGGGCGATGCCCGGCCCATTCATCGCGTCTATGTCGATGGTTTTTGGATGGACAAGACCGACGTGACGAACGCAGAGTTCGCGCGCTTCATCAAGGCAACCGGTTACATCACCGTTGCCGAGCGCAGGCCGCGCCCCAAAGACTTTCCCGGCGTACCGGCGGACAAACTCGTTGCAGGCTCGATCGTCTTCCGCCCTCCTGCTCATGCCGTGAACCTCGACGATCCTTCGCAGTGGTGGCAGTACGTGCCGGGAGCCGACTGGCGACATCCGGCAGGGCCAAGGAGCGATATCCACGGGCGCGAGAATGATCCCGTGGTACAGGTGGCCTATGAAGATGCAGTCGCGTACGCGCGTTGGGCACGCAAGCGTCTTCCCACGGAGGCCGAGTGGGAATTCGCGGCGCGAGGCGGTCTGACGGGGAAAGCATATGTCTGGGGAGACTCGCTGAAGCCGAATGGGCGATGGATGGCCAACATTCATGAAGGCAGATTTCCGGAGATCGACACCGGCGAGGATGGCTACGCTGGCATCGCTCCGGTCGCCAGATATCCGGCGAATGGTTTTGGACTATATGACATGGCCGGGAACGTGTGGCAATGGGTAAATGACTGGTATCGACCGGATTACTACGCGCAGTTGGCGGTCATGGGAGTCGCTCGCAATCCCCAGGGACCTGCAAACTCCTTCGATCCGGATGAGCCTGGTGTGGCGAAGCACGTTCAGCGGGGTGGCTCTTTTCTTTGTACAAGCCAATACTGCTCGCGTTACATGGTCGGAACGCGCGGCAAGGGAGAGACCTCGAGCGCCAGCAATCACATTGGATTCCGCTGCGTTCGCAGTGAGGCCGCAAGAACGTAAGCGCGAGGTTGACATGTTTTTGTCGTCAGGTATAGGGTGTTGAGCAACTAAAATGAATCGTTTCATTTTGCACGGAAGATCAAACCCGAGTCACGAGGCTGGCTGTCGGTTGAGATGACGACACGGCGCGACGGTTGGAAATCGAGGGAAGCGGAAAGGGCTTTGCAGGAGGCATCATGAAAGTAAAAAAAATCCGACAAAATCGTGCAGTTCTAGCCATGCTGATGTTCCTGGTCATGGCATGCGTGTCGGCGGTCCTGAACGCGCAGAGTACAACCGGATCGATCTACGGCACCGTGTCCGACACAACCGGTGCGGTCGTGCCCGGGGCGCAGGTTACCGTGAAGAACAGCGCTACGGGCGAGTCCTTTAATGGTGAGACCACCGACTCGGGAGACTATAGCTTTCCGACACTGAAGCCCGGTGAATATGCGATCACCGCAAGACATGAAGGCTTCCAGACCCAGACGGAGCAGGGAATCCATTTGGCCGCGAACCAGAATGTCCACGCAAACTTTGCGTTGCAGACCGGGTCGGTGGAGCAGACTGTCACCGTGAGTTCCGATACTTCTTCCGTCGACACTCGTGGTTCGCAGATTGCTACGACGATTGACCAGAAGCGCATTGAAGATCTGCCGTCGGTCAACCGCAATGCATATGAGTTGCTGACGATCACGCCCGGTGTGACGAACTACACCTCCGACACGCAGACCGGTTCCCGCGCTGGAACACAGGTGAGCGTTAACGGCAGCGGACAGAACGAAACCGCCTACTACCTCGATGGTGGTTACGATACGAACGTCTGGAAGTTCGGTGGCAACCGTATCCCGAATCCGAGTTCGCTCCAGGAGTTTCGCATCATCACGAGCAACTTTGACGCGGAGTTCGGCCGCTCGCCCGGTGGAGTTGTCAGCGCCATCACTCGCTCAGGTTCGAACCAGTACCACGGTCTCGCCTATGAATATCTGCGCAACGACGTCTTCAACTCCCGCACCCTGTTCGTAGCCGGAGCTGTTACGCCGCTTCGCCAGAACCAGTTCGGTGGGAACTTCGGTGGCCCAATCTGGAAGCTGAAGGACAAAGCATTCTTCTTCCTCTCCTATGAAGGTCTTCGTGTCAGGACGCCGACCCCAGTCACCTCTGGTGCGATAACGGTGCCAACAGGGCTCGAGCGCGCGGGTGATTTTAGTCAGAGCCCGGAGAAGCCAACATTGCCGGCCACCACGCTTAACGGCAACGGACAGACTGTTCAGGTGCAGTGCGGCACAACCGCAGCGCCAAAGATCTGCCCCGCTGCTCTCGACCCGGTCGCGCAGAATTTGCTCGCATTTGTTCCTGTGGGCAGCTCCGTTGCTTCCAGCTATGGGCACCCGGATCAGCAATCGGCAAACGCCAACATCAACAACGATGAAGGCATGGTGCGCATCGACTACAGGCTGGGACAGAAGCATCAGATCTCGGGCATGTACTACGAGTCGCGCGGTACCTCAAACACACCCACGGCCAGTGGCAACCAAATCGTCAGTTATGCGGGCATGCAGAATTACGAGGGTCAGTACAACGTCAATCTCGGTGATATCTGGACAGTCTCTCCGAACAAGGTGAATACGTTTCGGGCGTTCTATTCGCTGAACCACTACATCATCGCGAACATCTACGGCAATCAGCACATGTTGTCGGATCTGGGCAGCAAAGCGGCGCAGGGCGGGAACTACAATGCACAGCCCATGTTTAAGGTCACCGGGTACTGGCAGATGGGTACCAATAATGGAGGACCCAACAATCTGCCGTCTTCCACGCTGGGAGCATCGGAGAACTTCATCTGGACCCTTGGCCGTCACGAGCTGAAGTTTGGCGGTGCCTACATGTGGGATCGTTTCACAAGCACTGGCGGCGCATCGTCCAATGGTCTGTTCACCTTCTCTGCTCGCACGAGTTCGGAGAACGCACTTGTGAACTTCCTGCTGGGCCAGTCTTCCACTCTCACGCAGAACAACGGTGTCTTCTTCCGCAGTCATTCGCAGGACCCCTCTGTCTACTTGCAGGATGACTGGAAGATTGCGCCACGTCTGACGCTGAACCTTGGCCTTCGCTGGGAATATTTCCCGATGTACACCGGGCAGAACGATACCGCGACCTTTGTTCCTGGCCAGCAGTCGACGCGTTTCCCAACCGCTCCGCCGGGGCTCGTGTTTTCGGGTGACAAGGGGATTCCCGACGGGATTCAGCACACGCCCTGGAATACCTTTGCTCCACGCTTCGGCTTTGCGTACGACGTGTTCGGCGACGGTAAGACTTCGCTGCGCGGCGCCTACGGTCTGTTCTACGCCGCAATTGATCAAGTGGCGGTATCGAACAATCTCGTCCAGCAGCCGTTCTCCCGCTCTGTGACGGTCTCCAACACACCCAATCTGGTCAATCCGTTTTATCCGTCCGCAGATCCATTCCCCTATGAGGCCAGCACGACGAATGCTGTTTTCCTTTCGGGAGCCAACATCTTTGCGCTTCAGCCTGGCTATCACAACATTCCTTCGGTTCAGGAGTTCAGCTTCGGGCTGCAGCAGCAATATAGCCCTCGTTGGAGTTCTCAGCTCGCCTATGTAGGCAACGTGAGCCGTCACATGCCGATTACGATCGACGAGAATTCGCCAGTCTACAGTCCCTCCTGCACCAGTGCGACCTGCAACAGCACCGCACAGAAGAATGCCCGCCGGCCATACAACAAACCCGTCAATCCCAACTACACGTACTCCACCATCTCCGATGTCGTTCCCTACAGCAACGCTTCGTACAACTCGCTGCAGGCCACACTGACGCGTAACTTCGACCAGCACTTCGCGGTTTCTCTCTCTTATGTGTGGTCGAAGGCGATGGAAATGGGCTCCGTCGTCAACAGCTACGATATCCTCAGCAGCCGGGGTACCGCCGGAATAGACATGCCACACAAATTCGTCGCGTCGTATATTTTCGTGACCCCGGACATTCATCGCCTGGGCTTGTTGGGCAAGGAAGTGCTCAGCGGATGGCAGGTAAACGGAATCACCGAGATACGCTCTGGTCAGCCGTTCAACATTCTCTCAGGTGTAGATAGCAACTTTGACGGATCCACTACGGACCGGCCGAACCAGACTGGAAATCCCGTTCTGGGTAATCGAAGCAAGTCCGCAGAAATCGCGGAGTGGTTCAATACCGCCGCGTATGCGCAGGTTCTGGTCGGTACGCAAACTGGTCTTGGAAATACGCGCTACAACACGCTTTTGTCGCCTGGCGCGATCAATACAAACCTCTCGGCATTCAAGACCTTCCCCCTCTATGAGACCCTCAACCTGCAGTTCCGTGCAGAGGCATTCAACGCGTTCAACCATGCGAACCTCAATGGCCCGAATTCAACGCAAAACAGTCCGAGCTTCGGTGTCATCAGTGGTGCATCTGGCGGGCGCGTGCTGCAATTTGCACTCAGGTTGGCGTTCTAAGTCGCAGGCCGAAAATAGGTATTGGGGGAAGAGATCCAGATGAGGTCACCAGCAGCATGGTTTCGTGGCGCCACCATTATGGTGACGCTCTTCGGAGCATGGACATTCAAAGCGCCCGCGCAGAATCCACCGGTGCACGCCGCCGGGGAACTAATTGATGGTCCCGCGAAGCCGGACGACTTTCCTTCGTGGTTTTCCGGCATGAAGCGGTGGCGGGCCGAGCAGCTCAAGAGGATCGGCTATGACGGAGCCGAATACGACCGTCCTGAGCTGAAGTGGACGCAAAGCAGCTACATGCAGCCGCAGATGATGATTCAGGATCGCTACTTTTTCGATCCGGCGACCGGCAAGTACACCGTAGACCGCTATCTCGACGATCTCGAGAAGCGGTTCGGCGGCATCGACGCAGTTCTCATCTGGCCCACTTACCCGAACATGGGCATTGACAATCGCAATCAGTTCGATCTCTTCCACGATATGCCCGGGGGCACCGAAGGTATCCGCCGGATGGTTGCCGACTTCCATCGCCGCAATGTGCGTGTGCTCTTTCCCGTAATGCTGTGGGATCAGGGAACGCGCGATGTCGGCAAACCCGAGGCGGACGCGCTTGCTGGGGAACTGACAGCCGTCGGTGCCGACGGCGTCAACGGCGACACAATGATCGCGATGCCCCGGCAGTTTCGGCTAGCCTCGGACAAGACTGGCCATCCTCTCGCGTTCGAACCCGAGCATCTCCTCGTCGACGAACCCCTCGCGTGGAACAACATGAACTGGGGCCAGGCGGTTCCCGCGCAGAGCTCGCCGTCGGTCTTCCAGGAGAAGATGCTCGTCTATCCCCCGGAGTACGTCGACAAGTACAAGTGGTTTGAACCGCGTCACATGAACAACATCTCTGACCGCTGGCAGAGAGACAAAACACTCGACCTGCAGTACGCGTTCTTCAACGGCGTGGGCATGGAGACATGGGAAAACATCTGGGGTATTTGGAACGGCATCACGCCGCGTGATGGAGAGACCATCCGGCGCATCGCAAAGATCGAGCGTCGGTTCTCGCCGTGGTTGGTGAGCGCAGGATGGGTTCCACACACGCCGGCGGTGCAGTTCCAGGTGTATGCCAGCAAGTGGCCTGGCAAAGGCAGCACTCTTTGGACCCTCATTAATCAGAACGAGTTCGACATTAGCGGAGAGCAGATCGTTGTTCCCTATAAGGCCGGTGAAAAATTCTTTGACGTGTGGCACGGGGTGGAACTAAAGCCTGCAATCACCGGAGATCAGGCAACACTGAACTTCACGATCGAAGGGCAGGGATTCGGCGCAGTGCTTGCCCTGGATCCGGGCACGGAGACGCCCGCCGGTATCAACCAATTCTTGGATGAGATGCACAAGCTCAACAGCGTGCGGCTCGACAGCTTCTCCAATCAATGGCATGTCCTGACACAACAGTTGGTGCCCATTCATGCAACAAAGCCGGCAGCCTCTGCGCCAGAAGGAATGGTTGCAATTCCCGGCGGCATCTTTGACTTCCGCGTATCCGGTATCGAGATTGAGGGCGGCGACTGGAATGGAGTCGACGTGCAGTATCCATGGGAAGATTCTCCTCGACGTGACCATGTCCACACCATGCGCATTGCACCGTTCTACATGGACCGTTATTCCGTCACGAACGCGCAGTTCAAAAAGTTTCTCGATGCGACTCACTACCATCCTCGCGACGATCACAACTTCCTGCGCGACTGGAAGAACGGAACCTACCCCGACGGTTGGGACAACAAGCCGGTCACATGGGTCTCGCTCGAAGATGCTCGTGCGTATGCCGCGTGGGCAGGAAAGCGACTTCCGCACGAGTGGGAATGGCAATACGCAGCCGGAGGGAATGACGGACGTGAGTATCCCTGGGGAGATGATTGGCAGGCTGATGCAGTTCCGGCCACAGATCGCGGCCGCGAACTGCGGGCGCCCGATGATGTCAATGCTCATTCGAAGGGAAAAAGCCCCTTCGGCGTCGAGGACCTAGTGGGCAACGTTTGGCAGTGGACTGACGAATACGTCGATGAACACACTCGCGCCGCGATTCTTCGCGGAGGCAGCTATTACAGGCCGCAGGGGTCCCGCTGGTACTTCCCACAGGCTTACAAGCTGCACGAACACGGCAAGTATCTGCTCTCGGCTCCAAGCGAAGACCGCGCTGGGACTCTCGGGTTCCGCTGTGTTGTGGATAGTCCGGCAAACTAGCCGAACGGCGCCAGAGAGGACAGTCTCGTGTCTGAGCGATCAACGTCTATTCCCATTCATCTTTGCGATGTTCTATTGGGAGCGCTTCGATTTCAGCGGACCAGTGGAGCCTCGCAGGCGAAGACTTGTTGGGATGCAGATCCGTTTTGCCGGGTTCGTATCTCCAGCAACACGATTGATAACAATCTGTGCGGCTCGGACGCCGAGTTCGGAAATGGACTGATCGACGGTAGACAACGATGGCATCGTCCCATCGTCCATCTCAAGATTGTCGAACCCGAAGATGGAGATATCGTCAGGACAGGAAAGTCCTGCCTCTCGCGCCGCCTTCATCGCTCCCATGGCTATCAGATCATTGGCCGCAAAAATCGCAGTGGGTCTTGCACGCAGGCCGAGAAGATAGCTGGCTTTCTCTTGCCCGCTGGAGCGATTGAACTCCGCTTCCTGAATATGCTCCGCAGGAATGGACAGTTTTGCTTCCTTCATCGCGCGTTTGAAGCCCGCCAGGCGTTCCATCGCACTCGTGCCCTGCATTGGACCGGTGATCGTAGCGATCCTCTTGTGTCCGAGCGAAATAAGATGACGCGTGGCCTCGTACGCTCCGGACTCATGCGCGCTCGTGACTGCATCCCCGCGCCACCGGGGCGGAATTCGGTCCACGTACACAACGGCGGAGCCCGCTTTGACGTAGGCGCGCGCCTCATCTTCACCCTGGCTCAAATCGGCCGGAACGATGATCAGCCCCGACGGCCTGTATGTGCGCAACTCTCGCATGTAGGCCGACTCCCTGGCATAGGTGTTATCGGAGTTGCACAGTACAAGGCGGTACCCGTTCTGAAATGCCACATCCTCGGCGCCGCGGACAACGCCGGGGAAGAACGGATTTGTGATGTCAGGCACAATCATCACGATGATGTTGCTCTTGTCTTTGCGCAAAGCACGCCCAAGCTCAGAAGGCTGATAGCCAAGAGAATCAATGGCGGCAAGGACACGTTGTCTCGCTGGCTGACGCACGCTCGACAATTCATTGAGAACGTTCGATACAGTGCCTACCGAAACGCCCGCCAACTTTGCAATTTGCTTAACTGTGGCCATCGCCGTTGTGAGTCGCTCCAGTGTACAAGTTGCCTCAGAACACTCTCTCTATCAATTGCATCCGGCTAAAGGGTCTGGCGGGAAAGAAGACAAGTCAGGCGAATAGCTCTTGTTCTTGTGAATCGTTTCATATTATAACCGCATTTCTTCGGCCATTTCTCATTTGAGGGCTTCATGTACGTTCCGGATAGTTACTCTCTCGCCCTGCTGTTCATGATTGGCAGCATGATTTGTTGGGGTTCATGGGCCAACACCATGAAGCTCTGCCCTGGCTACCGCTTCCAGCTTTTTTACTGGGATTACATCGTTGGACTTTTCATCGGTGTCACCGCGTGCGGATTCACGTTTGGCACGCTTGGATCGACCGGCCTGCCGTTCGTTCGCGAACTGGCTCACGCGCATCCTGCCGCCGTGATGGCAGCGCTTCTCAGTGGCGCGCTCTTCAATATTGCAAACATCCTGCTGGTCGCCGCGATCGAAGTCGCGGGCATGGCGGTGGCGTTTCCGGTTGGCATCGGCTTTGCTCTTGTCATCGGCGCCGTGGGCAGCTATCTGTTCTCTCCGCAGGGCAACCCTTGGCTGCTCTTCGGCGGCATCGCGCTTGTCCTGACGGCGATCGTTTGCGACTCCATGGCCTATCGCGAACGCGAGGCGGCCAACAGAATAGGGAATCGACGCGGACTTGTCCTCAGTCTCGTCTCCGGTGCACTCATGGGTAGCTTCTATCCAGTCGTGAGTCGAGCCATGACCGGTCCGGATGGACTTACGCCTTACGCCGTTGCACTTCCGTTTGTTGTGGGAGTAGCGCTATGCGCCCTTCCGCTCAACTACTTCTTCATGCGCAAGCCGATCGATGGTGGTCCTCAAACTTCAATGCACGACTACGGCAAAGCTCCTGCCCGCTGGCATCTTGCCGGCGTACTCGGCGGGGCGATCTGGGCGTCTGGCGCGATCTTGAACTTCGTTGCATCGCGCGTGCACTTCGTGGGGCCGGCCATCTCTTACTCCATCGGCCAGGGCGCAACGATGGTTTCAGCATTCTGGGGCGTCTTCATCTGGCATGAATTTCGCTCACCCAGCCCACGCGTGCGGAGACTCTTGTTCTGGATGTTTGTCTCCTTCCTTGCAGGACTCACTGCGATCGCAATTGCTCCACTTGTCCACCCTTAACCTTTTCCCGATGGAAGGATTTTGAAATGAAACCCGTTGTAGTTGTCGGCAGCATCAACATGGATCTTGTCGCTGTGGCCGAGCGTGCGCCGTTGCCCGGCGAGACAGTATTAGGGGACGACTTCCATATGTATTCAGGCGGCAAGGGCGCGAACCAGGCTGTCGCCGTCGCCCGCCTCGGCCATCCATCAATTCTGCTGGGAATGGTCGGCGAAGACATCTTTGGAACCCAACTCCTCGACATCCTCGGCCGGGAAGGTGTGGATACGTCGCACATCACGCGCGTTCCCGGCTCGACAGGAACGGCCTCTATCGTTGTCGACGCGCGCGGCGAAAACAGCATCATCGTAACGCCAGCCGCCAACTTACAGGTCTCTCCGGAGTATCTCGAAAGCAAACGTCATCTCTTGAGTACCGCAGGGATGGTTCTTGCGCAACTCGAAATCCCTTTGCCGACCATTCGTCGACTGGCACAACTCTGTGAAGAGCTTGGTGTGCCGCTGATGCTCGATCCTGCGCCGGCTCAGGAGCTCGATGCGGCAACACTCGCGCGAATCAGCTGGTTGACCCCGAATCAGACGGAAGCAGGCTTCTATGCGATCGATGCGGTCGGATCTGAGGCGACGGTCGGCAGTTTGCTCAACCAGAATGTGCGCAATGTAATCCTGAAGCGTGGACAGGGCGGCGCCGTCATCGCCGGAGCCGGGTACGGCAGGTGCTACACAATCCCCTCCTACCGGGTGAAAGCTGTTGACACCACGGCAGCGGGCGACTCCTTCAACGGTGCTTTTGCCGTGGCTCAGCTCCGCGGCATGGACATTGAAGAGAGCGGCCGCTACGCGGCAGCCGCTGCAGCTCTCTCTGTGACGCGAAAAGGTGCGCAGTCCTCCTTACCTACAGGCGAGGAAGTCCAACAGTTTCTCGCAGCCGTTAACGGAAGCGCTTTGACGGATCCTGCGCCGCAGGGGGTATAGACGGGTGCACCGATTGCTCAATTTCGCAGACCGCGAATCAGGGCGGCGCAAACGCTGCGCATGGTTCGCCTGGGCCCTGTTCCTCTGCTGCGGTGCTCTTCATGCCGAACCGCTGCCACTGACGAAGGGAGGTGTTGGCGTACCCATCATTACCGCCTCGTCGCCGTCACCCGTTGATCAGTTTGCCGCCAGTGAACTCGCCCGCTACCTCGGAAAGATGACCGGAGCGAGCTTCCCCGTTCGTCCGTCAGGCATGCTCCCCGCCCAGGCGATCGTCATTGGTCGTGCGCAAGTGGAGTTGATTGACCGCAACTTCGCCAAACAGCCACTCGGAGACGATGGCTTCATCATCCGCAGATCCGGTGGCCGTGTCCTCATCGCCGGCGCAAGCGACCGCGGCACGCTATATGGAGTCTATGAGCTCCTTGAAAAGCTTGGATGCCGCTGGTTCGCGCCGAACTTTGGATTCTACGGCGCCGCAACAGGTGAACTCGTCCCGCACATCGCCCACCCCGTTGTCGGCGACCTGAACATCACGGAACGCCCATCCTTCAAGTGGCGCAAGCTCTACATCGAAGAGGGCCGCAGCCACACGCCGGAAGAGCTGAGGCAGATGGTCGACTGGATGGCCAAGGCACGCATGAACGTCCTTGACTGTCCCATCGACTATCAGCACCAGCACCACACCGAATGGGACAACTTCCGCGAGGCGCTCATCCCCGAGCTGCGCAAGCGAGGAATCCTCATCGAGGTCGGCGGCCACGGCTATCCCAACTTTCTCCCTCCCGAGAAATACTTCGCCGGCCATCCCCAGTGGTTTGGCATGCGAGATCACAAGCGTACGGCTGATCCGCGCGTAGTCTTCTCGACCGCCAACAAGGATGCGGTCGACACCTTCGTCTCCAACGTCAGGAGCTACCTTCACGCTCACCCGGAAATTGATGTGCTGGATCTCTGGCCTCCCGACAGCGCTGTCTGGTCTGAAGCGCCCGAAGATCTCGCGCTCGGCTCGCCGTCGGAGCGTCAGATTCTGTTCCTCAATCATGTGCAGCAGCAGCTCAAACCCGACTTCCCCAGGCTGAAGCTGCAGTTCATCGCCTACGAAACATACACAATTCCGCCCGTCGCGCACCAACCCTCTGCCGGCATCTTCATGGACTTCTGCCCCATCAACCGCAGCTTTGAGGATCCTCTCTACGCCAGCAGCAATCCGCAAAGTCAGGAGTACTTCCACAACCTCCAAAGCTGGCTCAACGGTGTCATGAGCCCGTCTGAAATCTCCATCTACTCCTACATCACCAAGTACGCATGGAGATCTCTCCCAATCCTTATTCCTCACCTCATCGTCGATGAGATACACCACTTCCACCAGATGGGAGTCGGCGGCTTCGCAACCTACAGCGAGCCCGGCAACTGGGCCACGTTCGAGCTTGACCACTACATCGTCGCGCGTGCTCTTTGGGATTCACAATTGGACGTCGCGCATGAGCTCGATGACTACACGAGTCGTCGCTACGGCGCAGCTGGCCCGGCCGTCCTCTCCTATCTGCAACTCGTCGAGGACGTAGCCCCCCACGCCACCGGAATCCCCGGCACGCAGCTCACCGTCGAGAAGCAGCAACAGATGCTGCATGATTTCGCTCCAGCCGCCGCTTTCCTCAAACAGGCTCACGCTCTCAGCGCGGACAATCCAGCAGTGCAACTCCTGCTTACAAAGCTCGACCACAGCGACGAATACCTTCAAAGTGAAATGAATCTTCGACTGGCTCTCCTGGTGAATGCACAAGCTGGCGGCCACGGTCGTCTCTCGGACCTCTCGGATCTAATTGCCAATCAAACCAGAATCATCAATACCAACCCCGAAGACGGCGTCATTCTCCACAGCACTCGAACTTCGCAAAGATGACTCGCCGTGGCCGAATGCTACACAGCGGATTCCCGGAACTTTCATCGAATGCGTAAAGCCGCGGCGATACTTTCATCGAAGTCGACCAACGACTTTCGTCATGTCAGCGCATGTGCTTCTGATGCGGCCTGTTTCTTTTCCAGACGCCTCATTCATTCCGCGTCTTGCGCTCAATTGCGTCCGGGACCTATGCACAACTCCCGGTGCAACGCCAACGCTAAGTCCACCCCTAAGTCTTATTTCATGAAGACTTTGCGCAAAAACAGGGGGGAGGGGGGTCAACCCTCATTTGGCGGAAGTGGCCCGCGCTCGGTCAGCGTATGGAGTTACCCTTCACAACGTATTGACCATAGTGGATGGTCAGCACCGCAGTTCCTCCCAGTCGCATTCGGCTTTCGCTGCGGTCATGCTCCCGGCAGCCAGAAATCCCCAGTCTTCGCGTACGTGTGACGGATGTGTGTCTTACTGATCCAGAAGGATGCCGCCGTTACCCCGGGAACCCTCCGCCCTGGTCCTTCTCGTCACGGCTCTGCTGGTCGCCATTCCGTTCGTCCGCCACCGGGTGCCCCATTCGTTCCACCGTCGCGAAGCTATATAGCAAATTACATTCAGTTGACACCGCGACCCCTTCGCTCGTCCCGCCTACTTCACCTCCATCGTTACCTCGAGCTCCACCGGCATCCCCAGCGGCAGGCTCGCCACCCCAATCACCGAGCGCACCGGCAGCCGACCCTCGCCAAACACATCCCGCAACAGTTCCGACGCCCCATCCGCCACCTTCGGCTGGTCGAAAAAATCTCCCGCCGTGGCCAGGAACACGCTCAGCCTCACCACCCTCGTCACCCTGTCCAGCGAACCGAGATGCTGCCTCGCCGCCGCCAGCACATTCACTGCGGCCACCCGCGCCGCTGCGCGCCCCTGGCCGGCGTCAAGCTCCTTGCCGATCCGCCCTATGAACGCGGGCTTATGATTCGCCATCGGCAGCATGCCGCTCAGAAACAGCAAATTCCCCGCTTGCACAGCCTCCAAATACGCTCCCAGCGGCGACGGCCCGCCCGACAGATCGACTCCCAGCTCCCGCACCCGCTCTTCCGCACTTGCGTTCGGTGATGCCATCTGCGCCTCCAGCTACACCTTCGGCGAAAAATCCGTCAGCTTCAAAAACGTAAGGTCGTACTGCTTCACAAACGGCCCATCCTTCTCGGTCTCCGCCTTCAGAGCCACCCACTCCGGATCGGCCTTGAACGCCGCCCAGTTTGCGTCTGCCTGCGCGCGGCTCTTGTGACGGAGGATGTAGACAAACGTCCGCCCGGCCAGCGGCTCATCCGTCGGAACCCAGAACGCAACCGGCGACATCCCATGCCGCTCCAGCAGCGGCCGCTCCTTGCCGCGAAACCGCTCCACGATCATCGCCTGCTTGCCCTCATTGAGGTGATAGATCCTCATCTCATACACGGTCTCATCGCCCACGCTCTGCGCCTGAGCCCCTCCGCCTGCCTCTGCAACGCTCATCGCCATCGCCGTCAATCCAACCATCAACTCTCGCCGGTCCACGCCTCACCTCTTAGCCCATTTTGCTCCCAAAACCGGATTGCGGATTGACCACGCATTCGTCAACACTTTGTGCGAGACTGCTGAGGATGAAACGGGCCACGTTGCCGCGCCTCCTGATTTCCGTCCTGCCTTGGATCTTCGGCGCCTCTATCGCACTCGCCCAATCCAACCCTCCTGCAACAACCGCGCCGTCTCTGCACTTTGACGTCGCGTCGATAAGACCCACGGATCCGAACACACGCGGTTGGCGCTTGAACTTCACCCTCGACGGCCTCGACGCTCAAAGAGTCACGCTTCGCATGCTGATCAAGGAAGCCTACTCAGCCTACGAGGACGGCCGCATCCTCGGCGGCCCATCCTGGCTCGACGCCGACCACTTCGACATCCGCGCCCGCCTCGACCCCGCCGCAATCTCCACCTATAAGGATCTAACCCTCGCGCAACGTCGCGAGATGCTTCGCGTCCTGTTGACTGAGCGCTTCCAACTCGCCATCCATCCTGAGCAGCGATCCTTCCCCGCCTTCGCCCTGCGCATCGCGAAAGGCGGCCCGAAGCTGCAAAAATCTCTGGAGGCCGAGAGCCTCTTCAATGGAGTCAAGGGATACGACGCTCACATAACGCGCAGTCGCCGCGGCCTGCTCGAAGGGAAAAACTTCTCGATGCGCGACCTGGCGCAGGATCTCGAACACCCCGCTCAACGATTCGTCGTTGACGAGACAGGCCTGAAGGACCGTTACGATTTCCTGCTTCAATGGACTCCGCTCGACGCTTCGGGAAATCCCATCGACATCAGCAACGGAACCGGTGATTCACCGGACGAGTCCTACCCCTATCTCTTCACGGCGCTGGAACAGGAGCTAGGCCTGAAGCTGGAACCCACAAAGACCATGGTCGAAGTCTTCGTCATCGATCACGCCCAACCGCCCTCCAGCAACTGAAGCCCGGTCTTGCTAGAGGCGATGGAAAAGAAGCTTCTCACATTCGGCCGCCGCTAAAAAGCTCTGGCACAAAACAGGAAGTTGCTTGAGTATGGGCTGGGCGAATGTCTCGCCTATTTCCTTATGGGAAGGTGCAATGTCGAGTAACGCCGAGTCTCAAAACGATAAGCCCGCGCCTGAAGTTCAAAGAGCAACAAGCGACAAAAAGCACGAGAACACCGATCAGGATTCCCAACTTCTTCGCGTTCTTGCAAATCGATTTCTACTCCAGCTAGACGCTCTGGTTGAAACTGCAAACCGAATCATGATCATTACTATGCGGAGTTATGAGCGTGCGAGACAGGAGTATGCCACATTCGTAGAGCCAAGATTTAAGGGCAACGACACCGGCAAGCTCACGCTAAGATCCTCGACCCCTGAATTTCAAGAGTTTCAGAAGCTGAATAAGGCTGTGGGGAAGGCATCCGCTGCGCTGGTGCTGGTGCCGAGGAGCTTCTTAGTCAGCATGGTGACACAGTACGACACGTTCTTGTCGGGTACAGTACGACAATTATTCAAGCTGAAGCCAGAGAAGATTAGATCGGCCGAAAGCTCGATGAAAATTCGAGACATTGTGAAGTTCACATCCATTGATGATCTAGTTCAACAGGTGATCGACGACGAGATCGACGAATCGATGCGTGGAAATCACATAGCCCAACTCGAATGGATTACAAAGAGATTCGATTTCTCCACCGACTTCAAAGATCCGCTTGTGCAACGATTCGCAGAATTGACAGAGAGACGCAACGCATATGTCCACACGGACGGATGTATCAACCGCCAATATCTGAACGTTTGTAGCTCATTTCCCGACGATATTGTGAAGGATCGAAGGCTCGGCAAACGAATGCCAGTTAATAGAGCCTACTTGGAAGCCGCCCGCGATACGCTCTTTGAGGTTGGTATTAGGGTCATGCAAGCCGCATGGCGTAAACAACGGGAAGACCAAAGAGAATTACAGGACTCGTCGCTGAACGAGGTGATCTTCGATCTCCTTCAGCGAGAGGACTACCGCCTGGCACGGAATATTGCGGACTTCTCGGGTTCGCTCCGTAACCTCGCTAGCGATCGTAACAAACGCTTACTTACCATCAATCAAGCGCAAGCCTACAAATGGAGCGGAAAAGAGGAGCAGGCGAAGAAAATCGTAGATCAGATGGACTGGAGCTCAACATCCGCGAATTTGAAAATGGCGGTTGCTCTGATTCGGGACGGCATCGCTGCCGCCGCGAGGATTATGAGCGGCGTCCCGTCCGATGTTGAGGGTGATGACGCTGTCACGGCGGAAGCATACCGCACTTGGCCATTGTTCAAGAAAGCCCGCAACGAGCCAGCTTTCTTGGATGCGTTTGAGGCCAAGTTTGGCGAACCTCTCGTGACAGAGACCATCACGGTTCCCGCCGATGCAATCCAAGACACTCCAATCGAAGCGACCTCGATCGAACCGAATCCCGAAACCAATTCCGAAGCTGGGGAACAGGCGAACGGTTTAACGAAACTCGAACCAATAAATTAATGCCGTCTGGTGGGCCACGCCGGGTGCCCCATTCATCGCGGAACGCGATGAGTGGGGTTCCGCTCTGCCGAAGGCTGGAGCGAAGCGCAACGACTGAATTGCCTTCCTGTCGGAAGGCCAAGCTGTCCGAGTCCGTCCGCAGTTCTCAGCTTCCGGCTGGCGGCAACGGCGTGTCATCGCTTACGAACGCCTTTAGCGAGGTGCCCTGCTTGATATCGATGTTCTTGCCGTGCTTAATCAGACCAATCGGTCCAAACAGCACAGTCAGGACAACTGTGCTCGTTGTTCCCGACGCGCCTTCTTTACCCTTCATTCCTCGCAGATGAACCTTGGTGTCCCCCACCTTCAGGTAATCCATCCGAATACTCAGCTGCCCGGCCTTGCCCATCATCCCCGAATGTTCCGCGCGTGTGACCTCGCCCACAGCCTTGCAGCCTTCCTTCGCCACAACCACTCCATTCACCTTGAGATCGTCCGCGAGCGTAAACATCACCGGATCGCCCTCGGCTGCTGTCTTGGAGCTGATGTCCTGGGCGAACAACAACGGCACGTCATCTCCATCGCGCAGCATGTAGCGTCCGTTCGCGTCCGGTCCATTCGTATTGGTAGCCGCTGCGAGCGGTTGAACTGGCGCACCTGCCGGTGCAGGCTTCGACGACGGTTGCGCTGCTGCTGGAGTACCCGCTGCCGGCTTGGTTGGTGCGGAAGTGCCTCCCACAACCGTTAGCGGGGCTTGCGAGTGTTGCGCGGAGGCAGCTGCAGTGGAAACAAGAGCAATCCCCAGAAGGCTTGCGAAAGCTTTCATATGAACCTCGGCTATGTCTGTGAAATCTGCTGAAGACTATGCCGATTCGTCTCCCGATACAACACAAATCTTTCAACTTGCGGCCACCAATTCTTGCGGAACGCGTGTGATCCGCAGACTTTGACCCTCGCGGCTGCGGCCAGGCTCATCCTGCAGCCGGGCGAAGATGAGGTTGACGAAGATGGAACTGAGGGTTGAAGCTTGTCGCCGCGTCGCGGGAGCCTGACAGTTGTGAGGTTCGCGTCGCGTGTCCCCGGAGTTTTTCATAACGCTACGTGAACGTGAAGGCCTGTCGGAGCTCTTTGGGCCTGAGCCATCTCACCTTCGCTCCTCCATGCACTCGCGGAATCGATATCTACCCTCGCCGGAGGAAAGGCCCCGTGACTGGTAAAAGCTTCTTCTCGATCCTGCTCGCTGCCACCGTGGCTCTGTGCGCCGTTCCGGGCGTTCACGCTCAGGCGCAATCCAAGAGCTCGGCGCAGCAAAACCCGGTCGATCAGGACGTCGATCTTTTGCGCAAGGACGTGCGGTCGCAGAAGAAGCAGATCATCGCCGCGAACCTGAAGCTCACTGATGCGGAGGCCGAAAAGTTCTGGCCGATCTATGACCAATACACCGCGGATCTGGTGAAGATCAACGACGCCAAGTACGGCGCGATCAAGGAATACGTGGAGAGCTACGACACGCTGACGGACGAGCGGGCAACAGTTCTCACCCGGCAGATCATCGGAGTCGATGAGTCGGTTGCGCAACTTCGGCAGAGGTACATTCCCGTCGTTAGTAAGGTTCTCCCGGGCAGGAAGACCGCAATGTTCTTCCAGCTCGATCGCCGGCTGGTGATGCTTATCGATATCCAGCTCGCGACGCAGCTTCCCATGGTGCAGCCGTAACCGGAGGTCTTTGGCCACTCACGCGTTCCCAAAATCCTGGAGGATGCCATGTCGTCTCCTCAGCAAATCGCGATTCATTGGTTTGAAGAGGTCTGGAACAAGGGCAGGCTGGAGGCCGTGGACGAGCTCGCCACGCCTGATGCCAAGTGCTACGGCTTCCCGCAACCAGAATCCGTGCTGAATCGCGAGGAGTTCAAGGAGTACATCCTGGAGTTCCGGCGATCCTTCACACACGTCCACCTGAGCGTTGACGAGACGGTCGCCGAGGGTTATAGGGTCGCCGTGCGCTGGACCGGGACGATGAAGCACACGGGCTCAGGCCTGGGCTTCGCTCCTACGGGCAGGGTTGTCAACGTACACGGCATGTCCCTGATGCACCTCCGCGAGGAACGTATCTCCGAGGGCTGGAACGCGCTTGACCTTGGCAGCATCGTGCACTTTCTCAGTGCGCTCTCGGCGCGCCATTGAGGCTCTCATCACTGGCAGGTAACTACCTTGTTTACAGCAGTATTCGCTGTATGGTTACCAGTGAGTTTCAGCGGGGATGGATTTCCTCCACAACTTCCGGTCGTGTTCCAGCGTCTGAGCGGGTAGCAGGACGGGGCGACGGCCCTGGGAAGGAGTAACTTCATGAGGAAGCAGCTGCTTACTGCTGCGTTTGTGTCGATGTTTGGGATCGCCACGGCCGCGGTGGCACAGGTTTACGTTCGCGTTGGCCCTCCGCCGCCGCGCCGCGAGGTTGTCCCGCCGCCAATCCATCGGGGATGGGTGTGGCACCCCGGGTATAACCGCTGGGACGGCCGTGCGTACGTGTGGGTCCCCGGAAGCTATGTTGCACCGCCCTATGCGCGTGCGCGCTGGGTTCCGGGTCATTGGCGCAACACGCCCCGGGGCTATGTCTGGGTTGAAGGTCACTGGCGTCGGTAGTTTCTCATTATAAAAAATCAGTCAGGGCACAACGGCGAGTGGCGTCCCGGCTCGCCGTTGCTGTTTCATTTATATCTCGCCGTTTTTTGTCGCTTGTATCATCAGCAAATGATTGAACCAGCACTCGCCGAGCGCGCGCGGCGCATCAAGGTCCTGCTCTTTGACGTCGATGGTGTCCTCACCGACGGCAGCATCACCATCATTCCGGGGCCGGATGGTACGGGCACCGAGGTCAAGAGCTTCTCCGCCCATGACGGCATGGGAATCGCGCTGGCGCATGTTGCCGGGCTGAAGGTCGGCTGGATTACGAAGCGCGTGTCGCAGGTTGTCGCGATACGTGCGCGCGACCTTCGCGTTGAACATGTGTATCAGGGACAGCACTACAAGGTGCAGGCGCTGGACCAGGTGATCGTTGATGAAGGCTGCACGCTCGAAGAGATCGCCTATGTTGGTGATGACATCATCGATCTGCCTGTGCTGCGCAAGGTTGGGCTGGCTGTTGCCTCGGCGAACGCACGGCCGGAAGTGAAGGCGATGGCCCACTACGTTACGCCGAACCCTGGCGGTTACGGGGCAGGGCGCGATGCGATCGATCTTCTACTGAATGCTCGCGGCGTGCTGAGCCAGACGATCGAGCAGTATCTCGATCCGGAAAATACTGAGGCGAAGAAGACGGATATCGGCGTGGGGAATATGTAGCTGTTGCTATCGTTCCGCCGCTTGCTGTTGCTTCTGTTCGACGGCGATGACTCGCAGTTCACCCTCGCCGACGTTCTCCAGCGTGTGCGGCGGCAGCGGTGGCGACCAGAGTGCCGAGCCGGGAGTCGGCGCTGCAGGTCCCCGGCTGTCCATTGTGATCACTCCGTTTGCGTCTCTTCGCACGCAGTCGCTCCAGGTGACGACGTAGAGGACTGCGGGCCAATTGTGTGTGTGCAGAGGAACTGTCTCGCCGGCACGAACAATCGTGTCGAGCACGCGAACCGAGTCGTTCTCCAGCAGCACGCGGTGAAAGCGTGGAGCTGCGAGCACCGCGTCCAGTGGATCAAAATCTTCCGAACATGTGCGAGATTCTATGCGAGCTTCGCTAGACGACGACGTGTTCCATCCAGGTGACGACCTCGCCGCGCTCGTCGGCTTCCTGCACGGCGAGGTGCACCATGGGATGGCCGGGTGCGGAGCCGTGCCAGTGCTTCTCGCCGGGCGCGAACCAGGCTGCGTCGCCGGCTGTGAGACGCTCGACCTCGCTGCCCTCCCGCTGCGCATGGCAGACGCCGCTGATGATGAAGAGCATCTGGCCGCGCGGGTGCGTGTGCCATGCGGTGCGCGCGCCGGATGCGAATGAGACCACAGCGCTGCGCTGAGTGGGCGAGTCGTCGGCGCCCAGCACCGGTTGAATCCACACCTCGCCGTCGAACCAGTTGGCTGGACCTCGTTGCGTCGCTGCCTCTGCACCACGAATCGTCTTCATGCCTTCCACGCTACACCTATAAGAGATGGGCGAAGAAAGCACGAATGCGGCAGTACAATGAGGCATGAGTTCTGCCCATGCGCTTGAGAGGACGGAATCGCTGTTTCACCCGGACCTCGGGTGGGCGCATCCGCTGGTGCAGGAGTGGTTCGTCGCGCGCTTCGGCACGCCGACAGAGCCGCAGATCGCCGGTTGGCCCGCGATTATGCGCGGCGAGCCGACGCTTATCTCGGCGCCGACGGGTTCGGGCAAGACGCTAGCGGCGTTTCTGGTGTGCATCGACAAGTTGCTGCGCGCGGCGCTGGAAGGCCGGCTTTCGCCGCATACGCATGTCGTTTATGTATCGCCGCTGAAGGCGCTTTCCAACGACGTGCAGAAGAACCTTGAAGGTCCTCTGCGTGAGATTCAGGAGCTTGCGCTGGCGCGTGGGCATCTCTGCCCGGAGATTCGCACGGGCGTGCGCACGGGCGACACGCTGGCGAAGGACCGCGCGGCGATGCTGAAGCATCCGCCGCATATCCTGGTGACTACGCCTGAGTCGTTGTACATTCTGCTGACTGCGGGAAAGCCGCGGAAGAATCTCGAGCGTGTATCGACGGTGATCGTCGACGAGATTCACGCGCTTGCCGACGACAAGCGTGGATCGCATCTTGCTTTGTCGTTGGAGCGGCTGGACGCGCTGGTGTGCGGCGAGAACCGGCTCTCGCCGGGTGCGATGTTGATGGGGTGTAGTTCTCCGCCGCAGCGCATTGGGCTTTCGGCGACGCAGAATCCGATTGAGCTTGTCGCGGATTTTCTTGTTGGGTCTTCGCCGGAAAGAAGGCCAGCGACGATTGTGCAGGTGGGTCAGAGGCGCACGCTCGATCTTGCGATTGAGGTGCCGTCGGCCGAGCTTGGTTCACTTACATCGATTGCGATGTGGGAAGAGATTTACGACAAGCTGGCTTCGCTGGCGCTCGAGCATCGGTCGACGCTGGTGTTCGTCAACACGCGCAAGTTTGTGGAGAAGATCAGCTTTGAACTCGCGGCACGGCTCGGGCAGGATGCTGTTGCGGCGCATCATGGATCGCTGTCGCGAGCGCTGCGCCTGGATGCGGAACAGCGGTTGAAGGATGGTGAGATTCGCATCCTGGTGGCGACAGCGTCGCTGGAACTCGGCATCGATATCGGTAACGTCGACCTGGTTTGCCAGATTGCGACGACGCGCTCCGTTTCGGTTGCGATGCAGCGAGTGGGTAGAGCAGGGCATTGGCGCGGTGCGGTTCCGAAGGGTCGTCTGTTTGGGCTGACGCGTGACGACCTGATGGAGCACTGCGCTCTGGTGCGCGCGATGCGGTCGGGTGAACTTGATCGTCTGGAGATTCCTGAGCAGCCGATTGATGTGCTGATGCAGCAGATCGTTGCGGCGTGCGGCGCGGAGTCGTGGGAGGAGTCTGCGCTGTATGAGGTGATGCGGCGCGCGTGGCCGTATCGCAATCTAACGCGTGCGGAGTTTGATGAGCTGGTCATGCTGCTGCATGAGGGCATCGAGAGCTCACGTGGACGCTACGGTGCGTACCTGTTGCGGGACCGAGTCAACGGCCAGTTGCACGCGCGACGCGGCGCACGGATGATTGCGATCTCTAACGGTGGAGCGATTCCGGATACGTCGCTGTTTGCTGTGATGCTGCAGCCGGAGAATGTGCAGATCGCGACGCTGGATGAGCACTTTGCGGTCGACTCATCACCGGGTGATGTTGTGCTGCTGGGCAATACCAGCTGGCGTATTCAGCGCATCGAGCCGCAGGGCAAGGTGCTGGTGGAGGACGCACACGGCGCGCCACCGAGCATTCCGTTCTGGGAGGGTGAGGCGCCGCAGCGCACTGCGGTGCTGAGCAGTGGCGTCGCGGAACTGCGTGCTGAGATCGATCAGCGCACAAGTCTGCTGACGCCGAGCGATCTGCTGCGCGGAGCCGTGTCGCTGGAGGCCGAGGCGCAGCTCGCGGACGTACTCGCGTGGCTGGAGAGCGAGTGCGGCGTGAATGAGTCTGCGGCGCGGCAGCTCGTCAACTACATCGTGACTGGGCGAGCGGTGCTTGGCGCAGTGCCGACGAAGGCGACGGTTATTGCTGAGCGATTCTTCGATGAGGGAGGCGGGCAGCAGTTGATTCTGCATGCGCCGTTTGGCGGGAGGTTGAACAAGGCGTGGGGACTTGCGCTGCGCAAACGCTTCTGCCGTGGCTTCAATTTCGAGTTGCAGGCCGCGGCGACCGATAACGGCATCAACATCTCGCTGTCCGAGCAGCTCAGCTTTCCGCTTGCGGATGTGTTTCAGTTCCTTACGGAGCAGACTGCGCGGGAGCTGTTGGAGCAGGCGTCGATTCCATCGCCGCTGTTCAAAAATCGCTGGCGCTGGGCTGCTGGGCGTTCGCTGCAGTTGTTGAGGATGCAGAAGGGCAAACGTGTAGCTCCGCAGATCCAGCGGACACGTTCGGACGATCTGCTGGCCAGCGTTTTTCCGCACGCCTCGGCGTGCCCGGAAACGATGGTTGGTGACATTGAAATTCCGGATCATCCTCTGGTGCGCGAGGTCATGCGCGACACGCTTTCGGAGGCGATGGATATCGATGGGCTCAACGAGGTACTGCGCGGCATCGCGTCAGGTGAGATTCGGTGCCTCGCGGTTGACACCCCGGTGCCGTCACAGTTTGCGCATGAGCTCATCAACGCGATGCCGTATAGCTTCCTCGACCCTGAAGACGCGGCCGCGCGACGCACGCGTGCTGTCTCGCTGAGCAGGACGCTTCCGGATTCGCTCAGCGATGGCGTGGGACGGATTGATCCAGATGCGATCGCGAAGGTTCGCGAACAGCTCTGGCCTGATGTACGTGACGAACATGAGCTGCACGATCTGCTGCTATCGCTGGTCGCTCTTCCGATCGCGTACCTGGAGAGTGAAGTCGCGCGCGCACAGAATAAGACCCAGCACTGGGATGTGTTCTTTGAGCGGCTGCAGCAGCATGGACGCGCGCACGTTGTTCAGCTTGGCGACCGCGCTGTCTGGATCGCCTCAGAAAGAATGAGGGATGCGGCGCTGCTTTGGCCGGACTCGTTTGCGGAAGGGGCTGGGAAGAACGCTAGCGGCGATGAGCCGTCCTCGCGCGAGCAGGCGACGATGCAGCTCGTACAGGGCTGGCTGCAACTGCTGGGCCCGACAACTGCGGCACAGCTTGCGGAAATCATGAGTTTGCATCCGCGTTCGATCAACCAGGCGCTGCTGCAAATGGAGATGCAGGGATTGGCGATGCGCGGCGTCTTCGAGAGGCCGAAGCCCGCCGACGATGAGCCGCATGAAATCGAGTGGTGCGAGCGGCGGATTCTGCATCGTATCCATCGGCTCACGGTGCGGTCGATGCGTCAGCGTACCGAGCCGGTCGCGGCAACGGTCTACATGCGATGGCTGCTCGACTGGCATCGCATCACCGCGGCGGAGGGCGACGCGCGACAGATCACCGGTGAAGAGGCTGTTCTCGCTGCGATCGAGCAATTGGAGGGATTCGAGGCGCCTGCGGCCGAGTGGGAGCGTTCGCTGCTGCCGGCGCGTGTGAAGAACTACGACCCGCGGTGGCTCGACAATCTGTGCCTTGCGGGCATTGTGGGCTGGGGACGCATCTCGCCGCATCCTGCGTGGCAGAAAGTGTCGGGTGAAGTGTCGCCTGCAAAGGCAATCGTGCCGCGTCGCGTCATTCCAACTTCCGCGGCGCCGATTACGTTTTTCCTGCGCGAGTCGGCCGAGTGGCTGCACTCGGCACTCTCAGCGAAGCGCATCGATGAAATGACGCTGTCACAGTCGCTCTCGCCGGAGGCGCAACAGATTCGCTCGCTGCTGGCCGACCGTGGGGCGGCGTTTACTGCGGACCTGCAGCGGATCTCGGGATTGAGCAAGCTCCAGACGACAGCGGCGCTGTGGGAGCTCGCGGCGGCGGGACTCGCGTCGGCCGACGGCTTCGATCAGTTGCGCGCGATGATGGATCCGCGACGCAAGTCGGCTGCGCTCGCGCAGACACCTGCGGTGAGCCTGCGCAAGCGTGCCGCGGCGCGCACTACGGCTGGTCGCTGGTCGCTGCTGTGGGATCCAGCCGCTCCGCTAACGAAGGGCGCGAATGTCTCCGCAAAGCAGTTGGCGAATGCTACGGAGCAGGAGCGTGTACAGATCATCGACGCGGCGAAGCACGCTGATGCCGCGCTCGAGACGCACGCGCGGATTCTGCTGGCGCGCTACGGCGTGCTGTTTCGGGAGTTGCTGACGCGTGAGGCGAACGCGCCTGCATGGCGCGATCTTGTGCCGATGCTGCGGCGGTTGGAGGCGCGCGGAGAGATTCGCGGAGGCCGGTTTGTTAGTGGGCCGTTCGGGGAGCAATTTGCGCTGGGAGAGGTGGCGGAGGGTCTGCGTGCGGCGCGCGTAAAGTCCAGCGATGCGGTTGTGCCGGTGTCTGCGGCCGATCCGCTGAACCTCGTCGGGATTCTTTTGCCTGGCGAACGCGTTGCGGCGATTCCCGGCCGGCAGATTCAGCTTCGCAACGGGAATGTAGATGGGGTAGGAAACTCCTCGGATGTGGTTGTTGAGGCGATTCCGACGGTCGTTCCCACAACTGCCTCTCTGTGGGCGGAGGTTGCGGCGCAATGAGTGAATCCGCGCGGGCTCCGATTGAACCCGAACCTGCGGAGCCGAGTGCAACGGAATCCACGCGACAGCCCGCGCCGCTTGCGCCAGAGGACTTCTACTACGAGAACGGTCTTATGGTTTTCACCGCTGCTTATCATCTGAAGCGCGGTTACTGCTGCAACTCAGGGTGCAGGCACTGCCCGTTCCATTGACGCTCAGTGCGAAGTGGAAGTGCCGAGGCTCGGAGGCTTTGCGGATGCGACGGAACGAGCGTGCAGTTGGGCGGCGTTGGCGATGAGCAGCGTGATGCGCGGGTCCTTGGCGTAGGCAGCAAGCGCCGAATCGTCATGGACCGCCGCGCGCACATCAAGGCCGGCGTCACTGCCTTTGCCGAGCCAGAAGAGCATGCGATCGACGTCGTGTTCGCGCGCGAAGAGCTTGGCCATCTCCAGACACATGCCGGGGTAGTTGTGCGCGCCAAGGATGTGCGCGGTCGTTCCGCCGCCGTCGGTTTCACTCATGATGGAGGGGTCAATCTGGAGCGCGCGCGCGAATTCGGTGCGAGCCTGCTCAGCGTCACCCTTCTCGAAGTACGCAAGGCCAAGATTGGAATGGAAGACTGCCGATTCCTTGTTTATCTTCACCGCATGCCTGTAGTCGTAAATGGCAGCGCCGTAGTTCTGCAAAGCATAGTCGGTTACGCCCAGGTTGTTCCAGGCGGTGGCATCCTTCTTGTGTGCACGCACGGTGCGCAGAAACATGGCACGAGCGAGATCAATCTGCCGCAACTCCAGGCGCACGATACCCATTTTGTTGAGCAGCGTGCTGACATCTCCACCGCGTTGCAAGGCATAGCCATAGTAGTCAAGCGCATCCTCGGGGAAGCGGCGCGCGCGCAGGACGTCGCCGGCCATCTCAAGATTGGCGGCCGAGGCAGTTTTCGGATCGGGAAGATGCGGCTGGATCAGCGCCCAGTCGGGGCTGTTGTGCAGAGCCGCGCGTTCATCCGCCGATGTGAGCGGGGCCGATTGCTGTGCGGGAACTGCCGTGGATTCGGCGGCATACGCCGCCAAAGGCGCGAGGACGAAGGCGAGCAACAGTACGCGGGAACGCATACGCCACCTCCAGTTTTCAGCAACAATCTTCCGCCTCGAGGATGTGCACGTCAAGCACCGTGTGACAGGTGTCAATTGGCATCGGGCGAGATCGTCGGGCGGGGAAGTTCAGGGAAGACCGGTCTCGCGTAGTACCCGGCGGTGGTGTGTACGGTGACGCCTGGGCGGCGCACTTTCACCTGCATCTCGTGGTATTCGTTGTCGTGCTCGCCGGGCGCTGGCGCGAAGGTGAGCTCGTAACCGCCCTTGGTCTGCGCGATGGCGCGCTGGATCAGGCCGGCGATGTCATTGCTGCCGTTCATCACGAGACCGCCGCTTTGCTGGGCGATGACCTGCAGGCCGAGCTGGCCGAGCTCGATGTCGTGCATGCTTCGAGGTGCGCGGAGGAAGCTCTCGTAGTAGTTCGTCTGTCCGACATCCTGCGTGGCGCCGATTGGGTTGATTGCGTCCACGATGATGTGGGAGCGCTGTAGCTCGGTGGTGATCGCGACAATATTGTTGAAGATCGGGGTGCGCTGCGAGGAGTTCAGCTCAACTCCGGGCCCGCTCAGCAATGGCCATCCGGGTGAGATCCAGATGATGCGCTTGGCGCCATCTTTTGGTAGTTCTGCGATGAGTCCGGTGAACGCGCTGAGGGAGAGCTGCAGACGTTGTTCCGCGCCGTAGACGCCGGTGGAGCGCGGTAGCTCGCGCAGGCCGATGGAGTAGCGGTCGAGTGCTGAATGCAGCGCGTTGCCGTCGCTGGTGAACCGGGGCTGCATCTGAAGGCCGTTGTTTTGAAGCATGCCCAAGGCGATGGGTTGAGGAAGATGAGGGTGGGAGGAGAAGAACTGCCCCAGTTGCTGGCGTGCGAAGGAGACCTCGTTATAGGGCAGATTTACTGTGTCAAGCACGATGACGACGCCGGCCTGCGTTCCGGTGAGCGCGCGGAAGCCGGTGATGGGCTTCTGGTGCTTGTTTTCGGTGAGTGTGAAGTCGTCCTTGGTAAGGCCCTCCACCGGCTCGCCGTTGTGTCCGGACACAGTGACGTGGATGGTCATCTGTTCCGAATCTGGTTTCGCCAGCGCCTGTGCGGGCAGCGTACCAAGGGGGGTGATGGACAAAGCAACCAGCAGTGGGCCGAGGCAAGACAGGCGCATAGATCTCCGGATTCTCCTACTCTGTCATCGCGAGCAGCCGCCAGTCTCTCATCCCTCTTCTTTTGCGACTAGCGTGCGGTTGCTGCCGGTGTGCTGACAGAGGCGGTTGTGGCCGGCGCTGGCGTGGTTGGCGGCGGAAGGACCCGCACGGCGACGCGCGGGAAGCTGAAGTTGCCGCCGGCGTCGTCGATGACGTTGATCTGGCAGACGTAGGTTCCGGGCTTCAGGTCAGTGAGCGGAACATCGAACTGGAAGGCGACGGCGCCGCGCTGCGGCTGGTTGAGGCTCGTCGCTGTTACGACGGGCGTCTCATAGACCTTCACGCCGCCGGAGAGCAATTCCATGCTGGTGAGTACGCGCACAGGGCCCTCCTCGCGGCGGCCCAAACCGGGCGAAGATGCCTGGGCGGGTGCGTCTTTCTCGCGTGTCGGGTCATAGACCTCATACAGCAAATAGAGGTGCTGGTTCTGGCGGAAGACGTGCGCGACGTTCGGGACCCACTGCACGCCGTCGCGATCGAGCGGGTTCGTGGAGTTCTTGTCCTTGGAGGGCGTGCGCTGGCTTGCAAGCACCACGGAGCTCAGCTTGATCGGAGCCTTCTTCATGTCGGGCACATTGATCAGAGTCTCGAAGCTGCCCATCGCCCCGGTCTGGTTCTCGCGCACGACGAACTTCAGTTGATAGCAGCCGGGCGCGAGCGTGAAGCCTGTCGAGTACTGAATGTTCTTCCGCTCCACCTGCTGGGACTGGTTGACCGAGAGCTTTACCGTGTCGCGCACATTGCCCACGCTGATGAAGTTGTGCTCGTCTTCGCTGGTATTGATTGAGCAGACGTCATTGTTCCTGCCGACGGGCCTGCGTACCTGTCCCATGATGTCGAGACTGGCCTTGTCCAGGTCCTTCACCTTGGCGAAGGGAATCTGCGATCCCGGCACGATCAGGCTGACGGGAACAAAGAACTCGTTGTTATGCCCGTCGTTCGCGCGGAAATAGAGCGCCTGAAGATACATGGCGACATCGGTCGCAGGCAGGTCGCTGCGCATCTGCTCCTGCAGCGCGAGCTCGCGGTCTTCGGTCTTCTGGTGCTGGAAGTCTGCGGGCGCGTAGTAGCCGGGGCGGTACTCGAGTTTTAGATCAGGACGATTCACCTTGATCGTCAGGTGGCGATAGCTTCCGTCCCGGCGCTGGTCTGCGGATTTGAAACCGAGGATGTAGTAGGCCGCGGTGTCGTTCTGCACCTGCTGAAACGCGGGCGCGAAATCGTTGGAATCGAAGAAGGCTTTACCGCCGGTGTCCGAACTGAGTGTCGCGAGGGTCTCCTGCGAGGAGAAGTTGGCATTGAACTGCGCAGTGATGGCGGAGCCGCTGTAGGCGGAGTTGCCGCGCAGGCTGCCCTTGCTCGCATCGCCGCCCGGAGGCATCGCCTGCAGGCCACGCGAGTCAACGCTGTAGATAGCGAGGTTCGCCTTCGCAGCTTCGTTCGTTGCCGCGCGCAGGCTAGCCTGGTTCTCGATCCCGTTGCGCGTCAGGCCTCCCGAAAAGTAGAGCATCGATTTGCGCTGATCGACCTGCTCAAGACTCTTTGCGATAGAGCGGATGGCAAGCAACTCGCGGTCGGTGTTCAGGCTGTTGTACTCGGTGTCGTCGGCGGCAAAGGCAGTGGTGTCGTCGGAAGTGCCGTCGGTCGAGCCAGTGCCTCCGTTTGCCAGTCCGCTGGTGTCATCGCCGTTATAAGCGCCGAGCACGCGCAGCAGAGCAGATTTGTCGGACGTAAAGTCCTGATCGAGGCTGAGGCCGGTGGACATGCTCACCATAGCGACGAGATCGGCGGGCTGCATATTCTCGGTCACGTACTTCTTGGCAGCATCGACGGCGCGGTCGATGTCCTCATCCTGCATCGAGCTCAAGTCAAAGAACATGACGATCAGTCGATGGTCCTTCAGTTTCGCAGGGTCGGAGCCGAAGCTGCGCTCGATGAGGTCGGCAACCGAAGCCTTGCCGCTGACAGTCTTTTCTGCGAGCGTCGCCGCTTCATCCACGTTCTCGTAGTCGAAGCTGGCGATCTTCTGTGGCTTGCCGTTCTCGAAGATCTGGAAATCGCTGGCCTTCAGCTCCTTCACCAGCGCACCGGTCTTGCGATCGCGCACGACGACGTTGGTGAGGACGATGTTTGCGCTGACGCTCAGCGTGTATCCGCCCTGCGTCTGCTGCGCGGCCACGCCCTGGTTGCCGGGGGTTTGCTGACCCGGAGGCGGAGGAGGTGGCGGCGCCGGTGCGCTCGTTTGCTGCGGTGAGCCTCCCAGCATCATCGCCAACCCTGTTACTGCAGCCATCAAGTGCTTCATGCGATCTTCCTCTGCGCTTTCTTATCTAGAACCTGTACCGCGCCTGCACCTGAATCGTGCGCATCGGCGCCGCGCTTGTCACCTGGCCGAAGTTGCGTTCGTTCTCTACGGTGCCGATGCCGCTGTACTGCACGGTGTTGAAGACATTGCTGGCGGACACGCGCGCCTCCAGGGAGCGCGTTTCGCCCAGTGTGAAGGTTCTCGACAGCGCTGCGTTCACCGCAACAATGCCGGGGCCCTCGATCGATCCCTCAGACGCTGTGCCGTAGGCTCCCGTGGCGGGGGGAGCAAACGCCAGCGGATTGAACCATGACGCTCTTGTCCCCGGTCCCTTGATTGGTTGTGAGAAGTCGCGATCGGGTCGAAGAGTGAAGGTGTTGCCTGACAAGGCCTCAGTCTGGTTGCCCGAGTATGTCGGTGTGAAATACGAACCCGTCGCAAACGTGAGCGTTCCACTGAGGGAGAAGCCGTCCAGCGCATATCCCCACGCGCCGCCCTTGTTCAGGAAGGCGCGATTCGCGCCGAACGGCAGTTCGATGACCCAGTTTCCTGTGAAGTTATGGCGCTGATCGAAGCTGGAGTTGCCCTCTTCAAGATCAAGCCGATACAGATTCTGCACCGGCTGGCCGACGGCGCCGCCCACGCCCGACGCGTTGTCGATCGCGTGAGCGTAGGTATACGTGAAGCCCAGCGCAACACCCTTCGACTGTCGTTTCTGCGCGCTTACCACCAAAGCGTTCGCATGCGAGCTCGCGGCGGACTCCTCCCAGTCAAACGGTGCGATCAACGGCGTCGTCACCCCCGACGGCGTTGCGTTCGGTGAGCCCACGACATCGAGATTGCCGCCCTTCGATCCGTTGTAACCAAGGTTGAAGACGATTCCGAGAGGAAGCGTGCGCTGCACGTTCAGGTTGAAGAGCTGCACCATGCCCAGGCGATAGTTCGGATCCACGGCCCAGTTGTTCTGAATCGCATAGGTGCTTGCCCCGCAGCCAAAGCCGTTCGCGACGTCGAAGTTCGCTGTGGTTGCGGCCCGATGCTGCACATTGCCGTTGTTATCAGTGTATGTATATGCGCTTTGCGTGGTGGTGCATCCGGTCGGTGTCGGATTGGGATTGGCTTTCGTCGGCACCTGTGCAGAGTTGTTCTGCGTCTCCGCGAATGGCGGCTGATGCGACAGATTGCGCGCAAAGGTCGCGTACTGGCCGGTGTTGTACATGATGCTGTAGCCGCCCCGGATGACCGTGTCTTTTGTCCAACCGGAGTTCTTAGGCCGGTAGGCGAAGCCGAGTCGCGGCGCGAACATCGTGTGGTCCGGATGCACGAGGCCCGCCTCGTTTCCATTCCCGGGTGTCACGACCTGGTAGGGCAGTGGGCCATTGCTGGGATACAGGTTGACGAGGTGGTCGTTTTTCTCGCCGTATGGTCCGAAGTACTCGTAGCGGACGCTGTAATTGAGCGTCAGGTTCGACTTGATGCGATAGTCGTCCATCACGTACCAGTCGAAGACATTCTCGCGCAGATAGGTCTTGAACAAACCCGCCTGGATCGAGGTGCTGCTTGGCAGTCCGAGCAAAAAGTCCGCGAGGGCAGAGCCACTGGTCTGTCCGACGTTGTTTCCCAGCACCTGGTCACCTGGAGCCGCGGTGGCGTAGCCAGTGAAGGTGAAGCTGCCCAGCGGATTATTGCCGCCGATGGAGTCCGCGTGGACACGCCGGGCGTCGAACCCGAATCGCAGATTGTGTTGCTTGTGGCGCCAGGAGAGGACGTCCGAGAAGCTGATTGTCTGATTGATGAGCTGAGTCGGTGTGGTGTTCGAAAGTGACTGGTAGTTGCTGATGCTGATCCGCGGCAGACCGTTATAGAAGTTCGGGTCTGCAAATCCGCCCGAATTGTTGGGGATGTTGACGCCGGCTTCTTCGGAGGGGTTGGTGCTGGTGTTGGTGAAGTAATTGCGAACCTCTGTGTTGAGCCGATTCCAGTTGAAGGTTGCGTTGTTCGAGAGCCTCCCATAGCCGATGCTGTAGCCGACGTTCAATCCGTTTCCGCCGCTCTGCTGTGCGCCACCAAGCGGAAGGAAGATGTTGCGCTGATCTGACGCCGAGTGCGAGTAGTTATAGCCGATGTTGATGTTCTGTCTCAGCGATGGCGGCGCATTCGTGTTGCCACCGTTGCGCCGGCCACCACCGCCTCCCCCTCCGCCGAAGCGGCCGAACGGTGTATTTGCGGCCTGCCCAAGCGTGCGCACATAGCGTGCGTTCAGGTTGAAGTTGTTGCTTCCGGCGTTCGAGATCGTCTGGTAGTTGTATCCCAACGGATTCAGCGGAATATTCGCCGCCGGGTAATACGCGAGCAATGCAGCGGCTTGCGGCGAAATCGGCACAGTCGCGTTGGCCAGATTATTACCGGCGATCGGCTGACCTGTGGTCGGATCGTAGAGCTTGACAGGCGTGGTGCTATTCGGCAGATCTGTTTGTGAGAAGTCACCCTTGCGCTCGAGGTCCGTTGGAACGAGGCCCGTCTCCAAAAACGAGTTCAGATTGCGCTGCCCGCTGACGTTCAGGAATCCAAACTGCTTCGTGTTCGGCTTTGTCAGCCCGGGAATGTACGGACTTCCGGCGATGCTCGCACCGAAGCGGTTCTGAAAGCCCGCAGGCTGTGTGACCGATCCGGTCGGCGACCACGGAGCGGAGTTCAACGCGTTGTTGCTGCCCTGGTAGAAGACGTTGCCGTGCGGCTGCGCGGGATTGAAGTTGCGGAACGCGGCAGACCCTCCACCGCCTCCACGACCACCACCGCCTCCGCCACCTCTGCCACCGCGAAATCCCCCGCCCCCGCCCGGACCGCCCCCGCTCATCATGCCGCCCACGACCATCACGATTTGGTTCGTCGGATCAGAACCCTGGGGCAATTGGCCATTCGCACGCGCCTGCTCGACGGCATCCTGGACGCGCTGACGGATCTCGTCCTCGCTGAAATTTGCGAGGCCGTTCGTCTGGCCCATCTGCCCGTTCACCGCGATCGACTCGCTGCCCTGGGTCGCGTCATCGCCGCCGGATTGTCCAAGATTGCCTAGCGTGGGCATGGCGACATCGCTGTTGCCATTCGCGGCGCTCGCGTCGGTGACATCCGTGTTGCCGGCGTTCAGACTTAGATTCTGTGTGCCACGGCCCAGAGCGGTTGCGTTCGCCGCCGACTCCTGCCTTGCTTCGGCTGCGGCGGCACGGCTCGCCAGCTGCATGCCGAAGTTGGAGGTCTGCACCAGCGTGATGCCGGCCATCGCCTCGCTGGCGTTCAGCACCACTTCCTGAGTGGCGGGTGCGAAGCCTGCGAGTTCCGCGCGCACGACGTAGCGGCCGTTGCGCGGAATGCTCATGGCGTAGGTGCCGTCAATACCAGTGGCCGCCGCGTACTTCTTGCCGGTGAGTGTGTTCGTCGCAGTCACCGCAACGCCGGGCAGCGGAACTCCGCCCGCCTTGCCAACGGTGCCCGCGATGACCGTTCCACGAACCGTCCCACCTTGCGGCTGCGGCGCTGTGGACGGTGCTGAAGCTTGCGGGGCCGAGGCCGACGGGGTCGCCGGTTCAGCAGCTGATTGCGTCGGTTGCGTCGCGGGCACAGGAGGCTGCGTCGCGGCAGGCGCGGACCCTGGAGTCTGCGCCCCCATTGAAAACAGGCCCGCCATGCATACAACAATGCATACAACGGTACTCACCATACTTGCCCTCAACCTCACCCAATCCTCCTTCCAAAAACTGTGCGGAATGCACTTGTGCGTCGCGTCGGCGGTCCGCCCTTGGCAGTCGCCCTTGTCTCCGGAGCCTACTTCGGCGATTGCGGAGGGGACTGCGGCTTACCGTTGCCCTGCGTTCCCGTCTCCGATGTTCCGGTCTCCGAGCCTTCTTTCGTATCGGTAGAGCGGCGCCGGCCGTTGCCCGGAGTCATCACCGATAGCTCCTTGGCCACGAAGCGCCCGCTCTTTACCTCGCCTGGTCCGGTCACCCGGTCGCCGACCTTGATATCCGCCAGAGTAATACTCTCACCGGTCGGCGCGGAGTTGGCACTGTTTGCCGCTCCGGAGCCGTTGCCCGTGGTCGCGGCCATACCATTGCCCATTATGATGCGTCCGCGGCGGAACGACGTGTTCTCATCGAACCCGATCGTCTGCGAGACGCCGTCCGGCCGCTCCACCGTCATGGTCGCGTTGTCCATGTCGATCGCGGTCACGCGGCCTGCGATCAGTGTCTTGCCGAGGTTGGCGAGTTGTTGCTTCTGCGCCTCCTCCATCTTCTTCATCTGATCGGCGTCGATTGAGATCAACACGGCCGCGTGGATTGTCTTGCCTGGCGCGTCTATGTTGCCCATGGCCATCAACCCATCGCCTGCTTTCAGGTCGGTAAGCTTGATCGGGTTACCCCGCCCGCGCATAACGCGCGTATTGTCGGTGGTCACCACCTGGTAGACCGCGCCATCCACGGTCTTGATCGTCAACTGCGGTCCAGCGATCGCGGTGATTGTGCCGCCAATCCGCTGCATCCCGGCAAACTGTCCGCGTCCTGCACCCTGGCCGGCCGAATCCTGCGCCTTCGCGCTTACGGCGCCCAGCGGAAGCAGCAACGCCAATGCGACTGCCGCCCACTTTCTCTGCCGTCTCATCTGCTGGCCCTCTCTTTTAGTTGCTTCGTTATGAGTTAAGACGCTGAGGCGACAGGGAAGACGCGTCTCTCGTCACAAAATCTGCCCACCGCAGCCGTTTTGCCCTGCTGTCTTACACTCTGGCTATGCCTGACATGCATCTGCACCCTTCCGTGCACCATACCAAGCATCAAGAGCAGCATTTTCGATCTTCTGACCTGGTGCGGGACGTTGTCATCGGCCTTTCCGATGGCCTGACCGTTCCCTTCGCGCTCGCCGCCGGCCTGGCTGGTGCCGTGGGGGCGACGCACGTCGTCGTGCTGGCCGGATTGGCTGAAATTGCCGCCGGGTCCATCGCGATGGGACTCGGTGGATATCTCGCCTCCCGAGGAGACTCCGAGCACTACGCCTCCGAGCGCCGCCGGGAAGAGATGGAGGTCGTCGAGCGGCCGAAGGACGAAGAGGAGGAGATCTACGAGATATTCTCGGCCTATGGCGTCTCGCGCGAGGCGGCGACGCCGGTGCTGCACTCCCTGCAGGCAAACCCGCCGGCCTACGTAGACTTCATGATGCGCTTTGAGCTGGGCCTCGACGAACCCGCGCCCGGCCGCGCACTCGGTTCTGCGATCACGATCGCGTTTTCCTACATCGTCGGCGGAGCAGTCCCGCTGGCACCTTATCTGCTCAGCCATGTCATGGGGGATGCGCTGCGTATTTCCATCGTCATCACGTTGATTGCACTGCTGATCTTCGGCGGACTGAAGGGCCGCCTGCTTGGCTCATCGGTCATTCGCAGCGGCGTCCAGACCATGCTCATAGGTGGCCTGGCGGCGGGAGTGGCGTTTGTGCTCGCCCGTCTGCTCAGCGGACACCCCTAGGAATCGCCCCCCTGTTGGGGGACCGGAGCTGAATCTGCTGACATTTTTCGGCATCTCTCAAGCGTACACTCTGCGTTATCTTGCCCGGTCGATTCCGGGTAGTTAGAGCAACGAGAGCAACCACTCGAGCATCGGATAGCAGGAGCCAGCCCGCCATGTTGATCCAGCAGTCGTCCGCCCCCGCATTGCTCGCCCGCTTTCGCGCTGTACGCTCGGCGACCATGCAGTTCTGCGCTCCGCTTACGCCCGAGGACATGATGGTGCAGTCCTGTCCAGAGGCATCGCCGATCAAGTGGCACCTCGCGCACACCTCATGGTTCTTTGAGACCTTTATCCTCAGCGAGTTCGTGGCCGCGTACCAACCCTTCCATCCGGACTTTCGCTGGCTCTTCAACAGCTACTACAAGGCGCTCGGCGATATGCCGGAAAAGAGGCTGCGCTCCAGTTTCTCGCGGCCGCCGCTTGAGCAGATCCTCGCTTACCGCGAGCACGTTGACGCCGCGATCACCCGCCTGCTCGAGCAGGGTACTGAGGACGAGGCGCTGCGCCGCATCACGCTCGGCCTCGAGCACGAACAACAACATCTCGAGCTCGCCGCGACCGACATCAAGAACGCCTTCTTTACCAACCCTCTGCGTCCTGCTTACCGTGAGCGCGTCTTCGAACCCGCATCGGAGACCATTGCTCCGCCGCTCGAGTGGTTGAGCTTTGCGCCACCCGCGCCGGGACTGGTCGGCATTGGCATTACGCCGGACTCCAATGCGATCGAGAGCTTCGCCTTCGACAACGAGACGCCCCGTCACCCTGTCTATCTCGCACCGTTCCGGCTGGGCGCGCGGCTCGTCACCTGCGCCGAATATCTCGCCTTTCTGGATGAGGATGGGTACTCGCGTCCCGAGCTGTGGCTCTCCGAGGGCTGGGATACCATGCGCGCCCAGGGCTGGACCGCTCCGCTCTACTGGCAGCGTGATCCTGCCACACGATCCGGCTGGAGCATCTTTACGCTGGACGGCACGCAACCGCTGGAGCAGCTGTCCGAGACACCGGTTTGCCACCTCAGCTTCTTCGAGGCCGACGCCTTCGCCCGCTGGAGCGGCGGGCGTCTCCCCACGGAGTTCGAGTGGGAGTACGTCGCCGCGCAGCATCCCGTCAAGGGAACGTTGCTCGAGTCCGGCGCGCTTCACCCGTTACCTCCGGTCGCACTCGAAGACCGCCGCGAGCCGCAGCAACTCTACGGTGATGTGTGGGAGTGGACGGCCTCACCTTATACGGGTTATCCCGGCTATCGGGCGCTGCCCGGCGCCCTTGGCGAGTACAACGGCAAGTTCATGAGCTCGCAGATGGTTCTGCGTGGCGGCTCCTGTATAACGCCCGCTTCACACATCCGCGCCACCTATCGCAACTTCTTCCACCCGGCGACACGCTGGCAATTCAGCGGTCTGCGCCTCGCTCGAGACGGCGCAAACTAGCCGAAAGCGGCGAACGCCTGCTTCGGTGAGCCGGTCATCCTTTGGCTTTCCTACTCAAACCGGCCAGATCAATTTGCTGGAACCTCAGCTGTTTTTTTGCATCCAAATGTCTCTACCATGTCAGCCGCTGTAAAGTCGGGAAGCCAAATCCAAGGAAAGCGCAGAGTCCCTTTTGATGATCGAAACCGTTGATGCCCTGCGCGAGTCCGTCTTGATCGAAGCCATCGCTGGCCTCTCCTCCATCCCCAAAAACCTCCCACCCTGGCTCTTTTACGACGAGTCCGGTTCGGCACTGTTCGAGAAGATCACCGAACTGCCTGAGTACTACCTCACGCGCGCCGAGCGTTCTATCTTTGCCGAGCGCGCCGACGAGATTATCAGCAACGTGGGTCATCCACTCACCATCGCGGAGCTTGGCTCTGGCACCGCATCCAAGACCGGCCTGCTGCTCTCTGCCGCCGTGCGCCGCCAGCCTGAAGTCCTGTATCAGCCGATTGACGTCAGCACCTCGGCCGTCCAGCAGGCTGTGAGCACTTTGCCGATGGAGATCCCGGGTGTCGTCGTGCGTCCACAGATCGCCAACTACATCAACAACAGTTACACCATCGAGCGTCCCGACGACGGCTGTATCCTCGCGCTGTATATCGGTTCCAGCATTGGCAACTTCGGTCCCGAGGAGGCGCGCTCCATCCTGCGCGAGCTCCGCAAGCAGTTGAAGAAGACCGGCGACGCGATTCTGCTCGGTGTGGATTTAGCCCCGTGCCATGATAAGACCGTCGATCAGCTCATCGCCGCTTACGACGATGCTGCCGGTGTCACCGCGGCCTTCAACAAAAACGTTCTTGTTCGGCTCAACCGCGAACTCGACGCCAACTTCAACCTCGACGCCTTTCGCCACCGCGCCTGCTGGAACCCACAGCAGAGCCGCATCGAGATGCATCTCGTGAGCGCAATTGCCCAGACCGTCACCATCGATGGCAAGCGTATAGACTTCGCACCAGGCGAGAGTATCCACACGGAGAACAGCTACAAGTTCACCGAGCGTGGCCTTATCGAGCTGCTGCACGAGTCAGGCTACAGTGCGCCACAGTGGTTTGAGGACGCGGATCACCGCTTCGCTGTCGCGCTCGCCTATCCCGCCTAGCGCGTGCGTTGGTAGTCGCCGCTTTTGCCGCCACTCTTTGACTCGAGCACAACATCGCGAATGCGGATGCCTTTATCAAGCGCTTTGGTCATGTCATAGACCGTCAGCGCGGCAACCGCCGCCGCGGTCATCGCTTCCATTTCAACTCCCGTGCCCGCGACCGTCGCCGCCGTCGCGCGAATCGCTACGCCACCCGCAACCACCTCCGCGCTCACGTCCACAAAACTCAACGGGAGCGGATGACACATCGGAATCAGCTCACTCGTGCGCTTCGCCGCCTGAATCCCCGCAAACCGAGCGACCTCCAGCGGATTGCCCTTCGGATTCTTCGGTAGCGCGGCGAGCACAGCCTCATTCAGCTCGACGAACGCGCTTGCCACAGCCTCACGCCGCGTCCCGGCCTTCGCGCCCACATCCACCATGTGCGCCTGGCCAGCCTCGTCGAAGTGCGAAAGCTTATCGCTCATCTCACCGATGCTACCGCAGCAACACCCTTACGCTCTCACCCGCGACAAACCTCTCCGTTCCATTCGGCAGCACCACGAAGCCATTCGCCCGGGCATTCGCCGCCAAATCCCCCGATCCCTGCCATGGCACCACGCGCACGCTTGCCTGCTTCCAGTCACTCTCGACCACCGCCGGCAGAAACCGCGTCACCCGCGCTCCACCCTTCACTTCTTCCGCCAGCAGCGCCTCGACGAACCGCGGTGCAATGGCTTTCTGCCCACTTAGTGCGCGCAACATTGGTGCCACAAACAGCCGGAAGCAAACCTCCGTCGACACAGGATTTCCCGGCAGTCCGAAGAAGTACAACCAGCCCTGCCCCAGCGACATTCTTCCAAACACCACCGGCTTGCCCGGCTGAATCCACGCGCCGGTAAACAGAAGCTCCGCGCCGGCCTCACACAGACACTGCTCCACAAGGTCATACTTGCCCATCGACACGCCGCCCGACAGCAGCAGCAGATCCGCGTCGTGCGCTTCTGCCAACCGCTCGCGCAGGTCGCTCATCGCATCGCGCGCAATCGGCAGCCGTCTCGCCTCGCCGACCTCCGCCCGCACCATCGCCGCCAGCGCGTAGCTGTTCGAGTTGTAGATCTGCCATGGCTCAGGCTTCGTATCCAGCTCCACCAGTTCGTCACCTGTTGCAACGATCGCTACCGTCGGACGTGCGAAGACCTCCAGCCGCGCACACCCGCAACTCGCCGCCAGGGCAATCTCGGCCACGCTCAAGTGCCGCCCCGCAGGAATCACTTCCGCGTTCGCGCGCGCCTCCGCTCCCTGCGGCACAACGTTCTCACCGGGCTGTAATGTCCGCCCTCCGGGCACACGCAGCAATCCATCCGTTGCCACTTCCGCGTGCTCGACCATCAAGACCGCGTCTGCGCCCTCCGGCAGCGGAGCCCCGGTCATGATCTCGACGGCCTCGCAATCGCGAACCGGAGACCCTCGCCACATCTCACCCGCACGCACCGACCCAAGGATTCGGAGTGGCTGCGCCTCCGAGATATCAGCACTCCGAACCGCAAATCCATCGCGCGTGGATCGCGCAAACGGCGGCTGGTCCCGCTCTGCACGCACGGCAGTTGCGAGCACTCGCCCAGCCGCGTCCTGCAAATGGACCGGGCCCTGCTGCCGCGCAGGCTTTGCCACCGCCGCCGCATGCCGCAACACCTCCGCCAACGCCTCCTCGAACTCCAGCACCCGCTCGACCACGCTCACCTCATAGAAAGAGCAAAGCCCCGGCCGAAACTCTCGACCGGGGCTCGCGCGTGTCCCTCGTCTTTCACTTCCTTCTTGCGTTGTACTTCGTGTCGATCTTCTCGCCCAGGCTGGTGAGAACTTCCTTCACCGCCTCCGCATGCGACCCATCCGGGGCAAGCTGCAGATACTTCTGGTAAGCATCCACGCATCCTGCCGGCGGAATGATTTTCTGCGTCTTCGCGTCGAAGGTCGACTTCGCGATCAGCGCCTGGCCCTTGATGAAGTAGGGGTCCGGACGGTTCGGGTCCGCGGCAATCGCCTTGTCCGCCGCAGCCGCAGCGGCATCCGTCTGGCCAGCGTTGAACAGCACCGCCGCCTCGTTGCCGTAGAACATACCTGCGCTCGTGGGCTCGGCCTTCACTGCGTTCTCAAACGCAGCGGTGGCGTCGGCCGGCTTGCCTTGCTTCGCCAGCGCATTGCCTACGCCGTTCCACGCCGCAGCCTGATCGGCCGGCACTGGCTTCTTCGAGGCCGCGTTCAGCTCAGCGCCCTTCTTGTAGGCGTCGATCGCGTCGCTGTAGCTCTTCATCGCCTCGTCGTCGCTGGTCACAGGCTTATGCGCGTCCTTGTCCGCCTTGGCGAGATGATCTCCCTGCGCTTCCAGCGTGTTGGCATAGCTGATCCACAGGATGCTCTCATCCGGCTTGGCGTCAACGGCCGCCTTCATATCGCTGACGTCCTTACTCACGTCACCCGCCGTCGGCTGCGCCGCCTTCAGGTCCGCGCGCACTGCCGCAAGCGTTGCGTTCAGGTTCGCGATCTTCTTGTTCGCATCTATCGCCGCCGCGGCGTTCTTCTTGTATTCTTCGAGCGCTTTCTTCTGCTCCGGCGTCATGCTGTTGATGTACTCCGCCCGCGTCATGTCGAAGTCGATGGTCTTGTCATCACCCGCTTTGAGGGAGGCCTTCTGGAAGTCGACGTCCTTGCCTTGTTCCACCACGATCACAATGTAATCGCCAGGCGCCACATCGGCGGCCTTGTAGTTGCCCCCTGCGTCTGTCGGGACGGTGTTGAGAAACTTCCGCTCATTCGCCGGTTTATCAAGGTCCTTCGTGAACTTCACCTGACCGTCCGTCACGGGCTGTCCAGCCGGGTTGATCACCTTTCCATGCACTGTTGCATTCTGTGCAATCGCCGGTGCCGCACCGATCGCCACCACGGCCGTTGCCGTCAGCAAAATCTCTCTCAGGGTTCTCATCCGTTTCCTTCCTTCATGCACACATGCAAATCATAGCGGTTGCATCCGCTGTCCACTCTCTTTTGGACGCGCGAAACCGGCCCGCGCCATCATTCTCCCCTTGCCGGGGTGTGGTCGTTCGGGCAGCACGACCAACTTACATGGATCGCTGCCCCCGGTTCAACTCTGCACAAACTTTGTTGCATCCCGGTTCATCGTCCCCCCGGCTCCGTGGCTCTCTCGGCGGCGGTTACATCTTCCATTGACTCAGGGTCCTCCACGGCCGAGGCGAGCACCTCGCGGGCCGCCGCCTCATCCTGCGGGCGCACCTGTAGCCGCGCGACAAACGCCCCGGGAATCAAATTGTTTGCGTTCTCGCCTTGCAGGAACGAAGTGATGCCTGCCGCATCCAGAACCATTCGTGCCATGTTCGCGCTCGATGGGTCCGGCAGTTCTGCCACCGTTACCAGCCCTCCCGGTGGGTATGCTCTCGACTCCTCTGTCAGCCGCTCCAACTCCTCGTTCTGCTCGCTCATGCTCGTCTCATCTCTGCGCCGGAACTCTCCGGGCGCGCTATTTCGGTTCGGCAATTTCAGCTACTTCTGCTCAATTGATTGTAGGTGAAACGTGATCGTCCCCCAGAACAGCCGCGCCTGCATCTGCACCGGCAGATGGCGCGTGTCGTCCGTGTACCAGATCCATATCTGGCCACGGTTCTTCACCACGCCCTCGTCGGCGGTCGCCTGCACTTTGACGGTCTGAAAGGTGCCAGCGGGTGTCTTAATCTCCTCTTTTGACTCGACTTTCATCCCCACCGTCACCGTTCGCATGCTGTCCGCCAACGGGAAGTACATCGTCTGCCCCACATTCAGCGGCTGCGACTGCGTATAGAAGATCGCCGAAAGCGAATCCGTCACGCATGCCGGAATGTTCGCGTCTTTGTGCGTCGCCGTTCCCTTCACCAGGTTGCGCTCGTTCTGCGACTGTTTGCCGTGCGCATAATCGAACATCAGCTCGCTCGCGATCTTCCGCCGGCCCTCCTGAGTCTGCTTGTTGAAACCATTCGAACACCCCGTCTGCAGGTTGAAGCTCGACTGGAACCTGTCCACAACGGGAAACAGCATATTGATTGCGCCTATGGTGTCCGCAGTCGCCGAAATCTTCAGGGCATCGCCGGCCTGGTCCAAATGAAAAACCGCAATGCCCGCCGTAAAGACGCGCCAGTCTACTGTGAACGTCAGAACTTGATGCTGCGGATACTCAAACCCGGTAATCGGGGCCTGCAGAGGAGGAATCGGCCGCTGCGGTGCAGGCGCCCGTGCCGCTCCCTGTGCGCCTGCCGCAGTTCCCAGGGCCAGGGTCACGCCAAGCAACGAGAGGGTCCGCAGAGGCGAGCACTTCCAGGCCTTCAAATTACCGTCTCCCCTTAACCCTTAGATATGCGCGCGATACAGCCACATGCGAAGGATCAGCGCTACATACAATCCGACCGCACCAATGCTGGCATTGTACTCGCGGTGATGGCGATACCGCTCTGGCGAGAACCTGCCTATGCCGCGTTCGGCGTCCGCAAAACGCGCTGATGTCAGCCGCGGTACCAACCGGGGCACACGCCGCGCATACTCCTCAAACTGAGGAAAGACCCCACGTAGAAACTCCTCTTCTGACAAAATCGTCGGCAGATAGATCGCGAGGAACATCGCGACCAACAGCACTACCAGCCACCATCGTCCGGCCGCGACCGCGAACCCGGCCGCAATCGACATTGACCCCAGGTACAGCGGATTGCGCGTGTATGCGTAGGGCCCGGTGCGCGTCAGTTCAGCATTCTTCTTCACATAACCCGCGGCATATCCCCGCAGCCACAGCCCGGGGAGTACAAGCACCAGCCCCCAGGCCAGCGTCGTCCACGTCGGCCTCGCGACGATAAGAAACACCGCGGCGACGATAAACCCGAGCGGCACGCGTGCCCTCCGCGCAATCTTCTGCCATCCTCGCCGCTCGGTTGTCATCACTCCATCTTCGCAGATGCGCAACCCACAAAGTCACAGCTCGCCGCTCGCTCAACCGTGCGCTAGCCGGCCAACTCCTTCACCTCGCGCACGACCTCGTCCACCGTAATCCGCGCCAGCCCCGCATCAACCGCCGCCACGCGTTTGTGGCTCGTCACCGAACCCACACCGCGCATTACCCGCATCGGTCCCGAGCCCCACGGTCCATTCCTCGCCGGGTCTGTCGGTCCGTACATCGCTACAAGTGGAATTCCCAACGCGGCCGCGAGATGTGTCGGCCCCGAATCCCCACCCACCAGTAGCGACGTCCTGCGCATGAGCGCGATCAGCCCGGCAACATTACACACCACCGTCTCAGCTGCGCCGTCACTCGCCGCCACCACGCTCGCCGCGACCGCGTCATCCTTCTTTGGCGCGTTCACGAGCGACGCAAATCCCATCGCGCGCAGTTCACGTGCCAGCGCCCCATACCTCTCTGCCGGCCATTGCTTCGCTCCCCATCCCGCCGACGCCGCCAGCACACATACTCTGCGGTCACCTACAAGTTCCGCAGCCCAGTGGTCCGCCCACGGCTCGTTCGGCAGCCTCACCGCTGCGGGCTCCAGAACCGGGGTTCCCGGCAAGCTTGCTTGCTGGGGTGAGAGATCGATGCTGCACGCCGCACTCAGCAGCGCCGCTCCCTGGTCGACAACATGCTTGCCGATCCTTCGTCGCGTGCTTCTGTACAGATGCGCGGCCGCGGCCTCGCGCGGGTTCTGATATCCCGTAAACTCGCGCGCCCGCGCAAACCGTCCAATCACCGCCGACCGCATCGTGCCTTGCATGTCCACAACCGCGTCGTAGCGCTCATCGCGCAGCTCTCTCCGCAGTTTTGCCACGGACCGCATCGTCTTCCACGAGAACGGCGCCGCGCTCCAAATCTTCGTCTCGGCCAGGTGCACACGGTTCACAATCGGGCCCTGTCCCTCGCCGTTCACCAGCAGCGGACTCCAGCGTGGATCAATAACCCAATCAATCGTCCAGTCTGGCCTCGCAATACGCAATGCCGCCGCTGCCGGCAGAGCGTGCAGCACATCGCCCAGCGCGCCAACGCGGACTATTAATAGCTTCACGTTTGCTGTGCTCCTGATAGCTTCACGCGGTTTGCGCTCCCAGCCGCGACTCCAGCGCACTCACCACCGCGTTTGCATCCGCAAACTCTGCCTCGAGCCCCGCCACCATCAGCGGCCCCACCGTCTCCAGCCGCTCGCGCATGCCTCGCGTCAGCTTCACGTTGTCCTTCTCCGTGGTCACAAACCCCGTTGCATTCATTTGCCGGCCCACCTCAAGGATGCGCTCCATGTCGCGCATCCCGTATGCGTGATGATCCGGGAATGCGATGGTCTCGACAACACCACAACCCGACTCCGTCAGCATCGCCTGAAAACTCTCCGGCCGCGCAATCGCACAGAACGCCACAGGTCGCAGTCCGGCACTAAAGACGAACAGTGGGGCAGGGAAGACGAGCTTTCGCCGGACCACCCACATCTGCGCTCCGTCTCGCATCAGCTTCCATGTGCGAGCCTTCACGTCGTCCAGCTCATCCTCGCGAACCACCACGGCGTCAGCCCGCTGCAGCGCGTCGAAGTCCTCGCGCAGATTTCCTGCGGGCAACAGCGTATCGTTCAGGTCCTTCGCTGTTACCAGTGCTACGTCAAAATTCCGTGCGAGCTGCCGGTGCTGAAATCCATCATCCAGCAGGTGCACGCCGCGAACTCCGCGCACCTCCGGCGAATTCAGAGCCCCCTCGTTCTCATGGTTGTGATTCCCGTTCGGTGTACCGACGCGTCCGCCCACGCCACTCTCCGCGGCCTGCCCTGCGGCAAACCTGTTTCCGCTCACCCACACCGGAACGCCCGTCGCACGCGCGATGACTACCGGCTCATCGCCGTATCGTTCCGCCGCACGATCACCCAGTGCGGCTACCCACTCCACTCCATGCCCGGTACGTCCATAACCGCGCGAGAGGACGTCCACATCCCACCCACGCGCGCGCAACATCTTCGCCAGCGCAATCACTACTGGCGTCTTCCCCGCGCCGCCCGCCGAGATCGACCCCACGCTCACCACCGGCCATTGCAATCTTTTCGGCGTGCCTCGCAGCCGATCCTTTATTGCAATCACCGCTCGATACAGCGGCATCAGCGGCCACGCCCACGGCCTCTGCGCACTCACGCCCTGGCTCCCACGTGCAACATCGCGAGAATCGCCTCGATCGCCCGGCCCGTCGCTCCCTGCTGCTTCTCAAACACACTACGCCCCCGCTCCCCCATGGCGCGCGCGACCTTGGGGTTCGCCAGCAGCTCCGCAAGCGCAGACTCAAGCTCGTCCCTGTTCTGCACGATGCGAATCGCGTTTGCCTTCTGCATCGACGAAACGATATCCCGAAAGTTCTCGTACGACGGCCCTATCACCACCGGCACGCCGAACTGCGCAGGTTCCAGCGGATTATGTCCGCCTCGTTTCACCAGACTGCCTCCCACGAAGGCAACATCCGCAACCCCATACACCGCCGCCAGATCGCCGATGGTATCCAGTATCACGACCTCCCGCGGCCTGTCGGCTCCATTTCGAACGACCTGATTTGTCAACCATTTGCTGACCACCGCGTAACGAAATTCAATCACCACGGACTCCACAGCCACGAACCGCTCCGGGTGCCGAGGCGCGATCACCAGCAAAGCCTTAATCGGCTCATGGCCCGGTTCCTCCCGCCATCCCTGGATGACGGCGACCTCTTCCCAGCTCGCACGCTCTCCGTTTTCATCCTCAGTCGTGCTTCCCGCCACCACAATTGGCCTTCCCCCCGCAGCCTCCTTGATCAACGCCGCGACCCTGCTCTGTTTAGGCGCATGCGCGTCGTACTTCAGGTTCCCGATCGCCCGCACGCTCTCCGCGTTCGCTCCCATTGCAATTAGTCTGCGAGCATCCTCGTCGCTCTGTGCCAGCCACAGACCCACCTGCCGCAGCACGGGCCCCCACCACCGCCGCAACTTTATCGCGCGGTCAAACGACCGATCGCTGACCCGCGCATTCACCACGATCACCGGAATCCCCGCGCTTTCGCACTCGTGCAGCATCCGCGGCCACAGCTCGCTCTCCATCAGCACCAATGCTCCCGGATTCAAGGCCTTCAGCCACGCTCGCACCGGCCCTGCAAAGTCCAGCGGAAAGTAGAAGACGCGCTCCGCACCAAACCGCTCCCTCGCCAGCACCTGTCCGGTACGGGTTGTCGTCGACACAACCACACGCCAGCGCTGCCCACGCCTTCTCAGCACAGTCTCCAACTCACCCACGAGCCTGGAAGCCGCCAGCACCTCGCCCACGCTCACCGCGTGCACCCACAGTACCTTCCGCTGGTCCGCATACGGGCCCACTGCTTCGCGCAGACGCTGGGGCACCTGGCCCAGCCGTTCGCGCAGTCCCTCGCGATATCGTTCGGTCGTCAGCATCCGCGTTACCCACCACGGCGAGCTCACCACCACCGCCGCAACCAGCAACGCGCTATACAGCCACATCATCGCGCACGCTCACGAATCACTGTCATCCGTACACCTCAACCGATTCGCTTTGCCCGGGTTGCATCCCCCAGAGGATAATCCAACCTGTATGTCTTTCCAGTTTCGGCTCCTTATTCCTCTCGCCCTCGCGCTCCCGCTCACCGCCCATGCCGACAAGCCGCGCAAGGTCCCGCCACCGCTCCCCGCCGCGCAATATCCCGCGCACGACACGCACGAGCAGATCACCATTGCCGCCGACCCCGGCGACACCAAGGAAACGGCGCCCCACACGCGTCTCGACTACCTCGGTCACGGCTTCCTCCCCATCCGCATCATCGTCACCAACGATTCCTCTCAGCCGCTCTCGCTCGACGATGCCCGCATCCTCTTCATCTCCGCCAACGACCTCACCGAAAACGCCGCCACCGCCGAAGAACTCGATCGCGCGATCTTCCAGCTCAGGACCATCAAAGGCAAACAGATCCCTCTGCCCGCGCCATTGCCGCCGATCACCAGAAAGCCCAAGCCCGTCGACAACCAGATCCGCCTCGACGACGCCGACTTCGGCTTCAAGTCCTCCACCATCGCGCCCCACTCCACCGCCGCAGGCTGGCTCTACTACGACACGCACGACATCGACCAGCCCGTGCTCAAGGGCGCCGTCATCGAGCTCCGTAAGGTCCGCTGGGCTGCGACCAACCGACCGCTCGACACCTTCGAGATTCCCCTCACACCCAAAGCGACGCAAACCTCCGGCGGCCATTGAACCCATCATCCGCCTTAATCTCTGATATCTGATTTCTGTTCTCTCAATCTCCATGCTCAACATCCGCCCCGCCACGCCCGCCGACGTCCCAACGATGCTCCGCTTCGTCCACGAGCTCGCCACCTATGAGCGCGAACCCTTGGCCGTCATCGCCACCGAGGCCGACCTCCTCCGCGACGGCTTCTCCCTCGCACCCGACGGCACGCTCCTCGACTCACCCATCCGCTTCCGCACCCTGATCGCCGAACTTACCGAAAATGGTGCGACCAAACCCGCAGGCTTCGCCCTCTTCTTTACCAGCTATTCCACCTGGCTCGGTCACCACGGCATCCGGCTTGAAGACCTCTACATCACACCCTCGCAGCGCGGGAAGGGAATCGGCCGCGCCCTGCTCACCCGGCTCGCGCAGATCGCCGTCGACGAAGGCTGCCCGCGCCTCGAGTGGGATGTCCTCGACTGGAATGCTCCCGCGATCGCCGTTTACGAACGAATCGGCGCACGCATGTTGAACGAGTGGCGCATCATGCGCCTAGCCGGCGATGCGCTGCGTGCACTCGCTGCCGTGAACGACCTATCCTGAGAGCAGCATGAAAACGATCCACATCATCGGCGGCGGACTCGCAGGTCCAGAAGCCGCAGTCCAGGCCGCATCCCTTGGCTGCAACGTCACGCTCTCCGAGATGCGCCCCCTCCGTTCCACCGAAGCCCACCAGACCGCCGACTTCGCCGAGCTCGTCTGCTCCAACTCCCTCAAGTCCGAATCTGAAAACACAGCGCCCTGGCTGCTCAAGCAGGAGATGCGCCGCGCCAACTCGTTCCTCCTCGCTGCAGCCGACGCCTCTGCCGTCCCCGCCGGCCACGCACTCGCCGTTGACCGCATCGAGTTCTCCCGGCGCGTCGCCGAGCAGCTCGAGCACAACCCGCGCATCACTATCCATCGCGAAGAGGTCACCTCGCTCAACGAACACAGCGACGACACGATCACCGTCCTCGCGACCGGCCCGCTCACATCCTCGCCGCTCGCCGCCGAGCTCCAACGCCTCACCGGCGCCGAACACCTCGCCTTCTACGACTCCATCTCGCCCATCGTCGATGCCTCCTCCATCGACATGGACAAGGTCTACTTCGCCGCCCGATGGGACAAAGGCACCGCCGACTACATCAACTGCCCCTTTACCAAAGAGGAGTACGACCGCTTCCTCGACGCCCTCACTTCGGCTGAAGAGGTGCAGTCCAAAGAGTGGGAGAAGGTTCAGTACTTCGAAGGCTGTTTGCCGATTGAGGAAACAGCCCGCCGCGGCCGCGACACGCTCCGCTTCGGCCCCATGAAGCCCGCCGGCCTCACCAACCCGCGCACCGGCAAGTGGCCCTACGCCGCCGTGCAGCTCCGCCAGGAAAACCTCCGCGCCGACAGCTACAACCTCGTCGGCTTCCAGAACCACCTGAAATTTTCAGCCCAGGCGCGCGTCCTCCGTTTGATTCCCGGCCTCGAAAACGCGACCTTCCTGCGCTACGGCCAGATCCACCGCAACACCTACATCCACGCGCCCTCACTGCTCAACGAAACGCTGCAGCTAAAGCAACACCCCAACATCCTTATCGCCGGCCAGCTCTCCGGCGTCGAAGGCTACACCGAATCCATCGCCACCGGCCTTCTCGCCGGACGCTTCGCCGCCGCCCTCGCTCGCGACGAAACTCCCACTGCTGCTCCGCGTCTCACCGCCAACGGCTCGCTTACGCACTACATCACGCACGCTACTTCTGACGGAGGTGCCAAGCACTTCCAGCCCGCCAACATCACCTTCGATCTCCTCTTACCCCTCGAAGACGATCTCCGCAAAAAGATTCGTGACAAGAAGGAACGCCATCGGATCCAGTGTGAGCGTGCGCTGGTTGCGTGGAACCATTGGCTTGCAGCCGGAAACCGGGAGCTCGCCGTCCAGCGCTGAAGCTCCAAAAGTCCTCCGAAACGGAACTTATCCCGTACCAACCCCGTACAACTCGTAGCCGCATCACGCTCTGCGGTAAGCTTTTCGGCAAACGAGGTGCAGCATGCCGCCGCTCTCTGCCACTGACGCCATCAGTCCTGCATGGCAACACGCCCGCCGCCTCCTGCTCGGTCCGCGCGATCCACGGCTCTTCTTCAAGATCGCCGCCGTCGCCTTCTTCGCAGAGCTCGCCAACTTCAGCTTCTCGTTCTCCTCGCCCGGTCACTCCAACCATGGAGGCGGTCACCCTCCGGCGTTCACCGCCGCGATCCTCGCCATCATCTTCACCTGTGTGGTCGTCGGCCTCATCGTCGGTGCGGTGCTCTTCTACCTCTCCTCGCGGCTCCAGCTCACGCTCTTTCACGTCGTTCTGCGCAGCGACACCACCGTCGCTCCCATCTGGCGCCGCTACGGCCCCGCCACCTGGCGTTGGATGGGCCTCAAGCTCCTCTTCTTCCTTGCCGCGCTCGCCTGCATCACGCCTATCGCAATCCCGGCGGTCTTTTACTTCATCCACACCATCTCGCTGCAATCGCACGGCGGTTCCTCCCACATCGTGAGCTTCATCCTCACTATGTTCGCCTTCGTCGCGGTCATATTTCTCTTCGCTGTCACGGTCGCCGCGGTCACCATCCTGCTGCGCGACTTCGCCGTTCCCTCCATGGCGCTCGAAGGCACACCACTTCGCGAGACCGTACGCCGCGTCATCGCGCTCACCCGCGCCGAAACCGGCCAGGTCGCGCTCTACGTGCTCCTTCGCGTCTGTCTCGGGATCGCCGGCACCTTCGTCTCCTACCTGCTCCTCGGCGTCCTCGCACTCATCGTGGGCGCGCCACTCGGCGGCCTCGGTTTCGGCCTCTGGAAGGAGTTTCACCTCGCCGGGGCAGGCGCGCACGCAGGAATGATCGCCGGCTGGGTCATCCTCGCCCTTGCTCTGCTCACTGTGCTCGCCGTCGGCGTCATCAGTCTCTTCGGTTATCTCTTCACGTTCCTGCAGGCCTACGCGATCTTCTTCCTCGGCGGCCGTTATCCGCTCATGGGTCAGCTCCTCACCGAGCCGACCGCACCGGTTCTGCCATCACCCAGACCCCAAGCCTGGACACCCGCATTCCACACCCCGCCGCCGGCGTAAGCCACTTCAACATCGGCCGGTTTGCGATTAATATTTCTCCATGGCTTTCCCCATCAAAACCTGTGTCCTCTGCGGAGAGGAGTTCGAACTGCGCCCGAACAAGCCCGGCTACGCCAACCGCTGCCCATCCTGCAGCACCCCTGAAGCCGAAGCCGAGGCCTCCACGCCCAAAAGCGCCGACGGCTTCCAAGGTAAGGCCCGAGCCGAGGCCAACGCCGAGCGCCGCCGCGTCATGCGCGACCTGCTCTATCGCAAGGACAGCTAGGGCCGACTTACTCCGTCCGCTTCTTATTGCGTGCCCGCACCTTGAACCAGATCGGGCTGCCGATAAACTTGAACGCCGCCCGGATCTCGTTCGCCAGAAAGCGCTCATAGCTGAAGTGCAGCTTCACATCGCGGTCCGTGAACAGCACAAACGTCGGCGGAGCCACTGCTGCCTGCGTCATGTAGTAGATCTTCACGCGCCGGTTCATCGGTACGCTCGCCCGCTGAAAATCAATCTTGTCGAGGAACCGATTCATCGCGCCTGTCGAGATGCGTTTCCGGCGTTCCCGCGCCACCAGCTCTACCTTCTTGAAGATCTCCTCTACGCCCTTCGCCTCCGCCGCGGACACAAAGAGCAGCGGCGCATAGTCCAGGTACTTCAGCGCGTCCCTCACCTGCTGCTCATAAACCTTCTTGTCCGCCGGGGCCTTGCCATCGAACAGGCGTCTCCCATCCGGCCCCACATCTGTCATCAGGTCCCACTTATTGATCACGATGATCACGCTGCGCCCGCTCTCGTGCGCATAGCCTCCGATGTTCGCATCCGCAGCCGCCACGCCCTCCGTTGCATCGATCACCAGCAGCGCCACATCCGCCGCTTCCAGATGCTTGCGGCTCATAATGACGCTCAGTTTCTCAGCCATCAGCTTCGTCTTGCCCTTACGCCGAATCCCAGCTGTATCGATAAACCGGAAGTCGTGCCCATCGCGCCGCACCACCTCATCCACAGCGTCGCGTGTCGTGCCGGCGATCGGCGACACAATCGCGCGATCGGTCCCCGTCAGCGCATTCAGCAGCGTGCTCTTGCCCACATTCGGCCTGCCAATGATCGCGATTTTCGTCTCGCGCTGCACATGTTCACCGTGGCTGCGCAGTCTCCGCTCACTTGTCTTCTCAGCCGCACGCGCATCTTCATCTGCGATGAAGTCGCCCTCATCCTCCTCGGCTTCATCCTCAATGCCCTCCATGTTCTCGGTTGGCTCTTCCGCCACGGTCTCAGGCGGCAGCGCCGCCCACACCTCATCCAGAAGGTCCGCCACACCAATCCCATGCTCCGCCGAGATCGGAACCAGATGCCGAAAGCCCAGTGTGCGAAAGTTCTCCGCCGCAGCCTCCAGCTCCGCCGAATCCATCTTGTTCACTGCCAGAAACAGCGGCCTCGCGCCAGCATTGCGAATTAGCAGCCGAGCCAGCTCCACATCCGGAGCCGCCAGCTCCGTGCGCCCGTCGACCACCATCACAATCGCGTCGGCCTCATCCAGCGCCACACGCGCCTGTCGAAAGATCTCCGCCGGAATCAGCGCCTCATCATCCGGCACCACGCCGCCCGTATCGACGATGCGCACCATGCGCCCGGCCCACTCCGTTTCGCCATAGATGCGGTCGCGCGTAATCCCCGGCTCATCCCCCACAATCGACCGCCGTGTCCCCGTGATGCGATTGAACAGCGTCGACTTGCCCACATTCGGCCGCCCACAGATCGCCACCAGCGGCATCTCCGCCGCCATGCTCGACGGACCGTCACTCGCCTGGATCAGCTCCGAAGCCAGCGTCTCCAGCTCGCGATCCTCGCGCTCTCCATGCCGGCTTCCAGCGCCCCCTAGCCGCAGCGTCGCCTTGTGCTTGCTTTTCTTTCTGTCATCCCCGTAGGGGATCTGCTTTTCTACGTCACTCGTCTCGCCACGATCCTCACGCTGAAGCCGCACTGCGCGTTCCCGCTCCGGACTCTGCTTCGGCGTCCTCGCCGCCTTCGCCTCCGCGGCCTTCTTCGAGCTCAGCGCCTTGCGCTTTTTCGGAGCCACCTTGGCCATCTGCGCGCCGGTCTTGGCGCCGGCTCGCGGGGACTTGCCCTTCCTGGGCCGGGTGCTCGCCTGCCGATGCTTCTTGCCCATCCTCTTCTTCTGTCCGCGCTTCGGTGCCATAACCGCCTCAATCTCGTTGCCTTAACATGGTCGCACGCGGCACGGCACAACTCACCCGCGACACAGGACCTCCATGCAGCCCATCCGCTTCGCCATCCTCGGCTTCGGCTACCACGCCGCCTTCCGCCTCGTCCCTTCTTTCCGCAACTGCGAGCACGCCACACTCGTCGGCTTTCATCGTCGCGATCCGATCAAAGCTGTGGCCGATGCGACTACCTACAACATCCGCGCATTCCCGTCCGCCGAGGCCCTCTGCGCCTCGTCTGACGTCGACGCCATCTTCATCACCAGCCCCGACGCCCTGCATCTCGCCGACGCGCAACTCGCCTTCTCTCACAACAAGCCTGTCCTCTGCGAAAAGCCCCTCACCTCCAACGGCGCCGACGCCGATGCCATGCTCTCTGCCGCCAAAGCCTCCGGCAAGCTCTTCGGAGTCGCGCACCACTACCGCTGGGCGCACGCCATCCAGCAGATCCGCGCCCGCGTCGCCGCCGGGGAAATCGGCGAGCCCCGCACCGCGCACGCCGAGTTCAACTACGCCGCACAGTTCTCGCGCCGCGCGTGGATTACCGACCCCACCCTCGCCGCCGGCGGCCCCATCGGCGACGTCGGCGTCCACTGCATCGACACCCTCCGCTACATCCTGGACAAAGTGCGCGCAAAGAGTGTCTCCACCATCGCCACGCAGGACGCCCACTCCGGCGCCGTCGAAGCCTCCGCCTCCATGCAATTCGAGTTCGCAAACAACGTCCTCGCCAGCGTCAACGTCTCCGCTCGCGCGGCCTACCGCACGCAGATCGAAATCGTCGGCTCTGACGGCGTCCTCGTCGCCGAAAACGGCATGACCGTCGACCACCCCGTCGACGTCGTCCTCCGCCGCAAGGGCGCGCACGTCAACACCAACACGGTCTCGAACGCCGACGCCTATACCCGCATGATCGACAACTTCGCCCAGGCCCTCCGCGGCGAAGAACAATTCCTCGGCCCCGGCGCCGAAGGCGTCCACAACCAGCACATCCTCGACGCCGCCTTCAAGAGCTGGCACTCCAGTAAGCGCGAATCTGTCCACCCCTCATGACGCCCGATCTCGAAACCGCGCGTCTCCTCCTGCGTCCTCTTCAACTTGAAGACGCCGAGCTGGTCCAGCGCCTCTTCCCGCAGTGGGAGATCGTGAAGTACCTCAACGCGCGCGTCCCGTGGCCCTATCCTTCTGACGGCGTCCGAAGCTTCTACCTTGATGTCTGCCTTCCCGCTATCGAGCGCGGTGACGAATGGGACTGGACACTCCGCCTCAAATCTTCGCCCCATGAGATCATCGGCGCCATCTCTCTTGTCCGGGGCGACAAGACCAACCGCGGCTTCTGGCTCGCACCCGAATGGCAAAACCGCGGCCTCATGACCGAAGCCGTCATCGCCGCCAACGACTTCTGGTTCGACACCCTCGGCTTCACCCGCCTCCGGGTCCCGAAAGCCGTCGGCAACACCGCCTCACGCCGCATCTCCGAGAAGACCGGCATGAGTCTCGTCGGCGTCGAAGAGGAGCACGAGTTCGTCTGCGGTCAACTCTCCGCAGAAATATGGGAGATCACAGCGGATGAATGGCGCGCGTTCCGGGCGAAGAAAAGGCGTCTATCATAGACCCACGCCGTGCCACCGCTGACCAACATCGAAGTCGACCGCAAGACCCCCCTCAGCGAAGCCGCCGCGGAGGCCCGGCTGCCGTCGCTGCACGACTTCTTCTCTCCCGGCGGCATCCTCGCGCGCTCCTCCCTTGCCTTTGAACACCGTCCCGGCCAGTACGCGATGTCGAAAGCGATAGAGCAAGCCTTCGCCGACCGCCGCCATCTCATCATCGAAGCCGGCACCGGCACCGGTAAGACCCTCGCCTATCTTCTGCCCGCGCTCCGCCGCGCCCGCCACGACAAGCAGCGAATCATCATCTCCACCGGCACAAAAAATCTCCAGGAGCAGCTCTACTTCAAGGACATCCCCTTCCTCGAATCCGTCCTCGCGGACGCCGGCCCGCTCCGCGTCTGCTACATGAAGGGCCGCGCCAACTACCTCTGCAAGCAGAAGCTCTACGCCCTCCGCGACAACCCCATCCTCTCCGGCCTCGACGACATCTCCCAGTTCCACACCATCCTTCAGTGGGAGCGCACCACCGAAACCGGCGACCGCGCCGAGATCGACGAGCTCCCCGAATCCTCCGCGCTCTGGCACAAGCTCGACGCCCGCTCCGAGGTCTGCCTCGGCCAGACCTGCCCCAATTGGGAGCCCTGCTTCATCACCCAGATGCGCCGCAAGGCCCTTGAGTCCGACCTCGTCATCGTCAATCACCATCTCTTCTTCGCCGACCTCTCCATCAAGCAGCAGGCCGCCGGCGCCCCCGACGCCGGCATTCTTCCCGAAGCCGCCGCTGTCATCTTCGACGAGGCCCACGAGCTCGAAGACGTCGCCTCGCAGTACTTCGGCATCGCGCTCACCAGCCATCGCTTCGACGAGCTCGCCCGCGACACCGAGTCCATGCTCCGCGCCAAGGGGGCCAGCTCCGCCGCCATCGAAAGCTCGACCGCAACCCTCCGCGAGCGCTCGCGCCTCTTCTTCTCCTCCCTCCCCGCCGGCTCTTCGCCCGACTCAAACCCTGCGCAGCCCGGCCGCATGGAGTTCCCTGGGCGTTTTGAATTCCAGGACCGCGTTGACTTCCTCGAATCTCACGGAGACTCCTACCTGGGCGCCATCAACGCCCTTACCCGCCTCGAAGGCGAGCTCGACCGCCTCCGCGACGTCGAAGAGGCTGCCGGCCTGCGAAAGCGCTCCGCCGACATCCGCGCCCACCTCAAATTCCTGCTCGAATCCACCGACCCCAACACCGTCTTCTGGATCGAGCGCCGCGCCGCCTCCAACCTCCGCAACCTCGCACGATCGGGTGCCCCATCCTCGACCGGCGGTCTCATCGCCGGGCAGGGTGGGGTGCCTTCCGTCGGACCACCGACGTTCTTCAACTCCCTCACCACCCACCTCCAGGCCACGCCCATCGACGTCTCGCAACTCCTCGCCGATACCCTCTTCGCCAACTACTCCTCCGTCATCCTCACCTCGGCCACTCTCACCGTCGCCGACTTCGAAGGCAAGCCCTCCTTCGACCACCTCAAGAAGCGCCTCGGCATCCCGTTCCCCAAAGAGCTCGTCGTCCCCAGCCACTTCGACTACGCCAAACAAGCGCTCCTCTATCTTCCGAAATACCTCCCGCCGCCTCGCCACCCGGACTTTCTCCCCCACGCCGCCGAAAAGATCCGCCGCGTCCTCGAGATCACCCGCGGCCGCGCCTTCTGCCTCTTCACCAGCTATTCGCAGATGCGCGAGCTCCACGACCGCCTCCTCTGCGAGCTCCCCTACCC
>DATNGO010000040.1:0-40692 GCA_035605855.1 Acidobacteriaceae bacterium
CATCCGCTAATGACCCCAGGCTCCCCGGCGAGTTTCGGACACGGTTGCCCCTAATTGCACCTTAATCTTCATTACGGGTTGACAGATGTGGTCTGACAGCTTCAAGCTTTCCTGCACAGAAAAAAATATTAAAAGCGGCGATCACTGAACACGTACCAAACATTCCGATGGGAGGCGCACCATGGCTTTGCCGAAAATAAATCATCTTTGGGCTGTCCGAAGGCTCACATTTTTCCGTATCGTTTTCTTGATTCCCGTCCTGCTCCTGGTCACATGGGTAGCGGCAACCGCGCAATTAGCTGGCAAGGGCCAGATCAATGGTACGGTCACGGACACCAGCGGGGCTGCCATCCCTGGCGCAGAAGTCGTGGTTAAGAGTAAACAGACAAGCCTCTCAACAAACACAACAACCACCTCTTCCGGCGATTTCTCATTGCCGACTCTCGATCCTGGCGACTACACGGTCATGATCACCGCCAATGGCTTTCAGAAGCTGGTTCAAGAAAATGTCCACGTCAATGCGCTCGAGACGCAGACGCTGAATCCCAAACTGACGGTTGGCGCGACCAGTGAAGAGGTGACGGTAAGCGCAGCTCCTCCACAGCTTGAGACGACAAACGCGACGCTCGGCGCCACCATGGAGCAGGAGATGTACTCCGCCCTGCCCATCGAAATGGGTGCCTACGGTCAGCCAGACCAGCGTCGGGCCACTGACTTCGCCTTTCTGATGCCCGGAGTTCAGGCCAACAACACGAACGGCAATGCAACAACGAACGCCGGCATCGTGAACGGCTCCGGCAGTCGTGGCGCTGTTACTGCGATATACATCGACGGCGTCGTTTTTGTGCGTGGCGGCGGCAACGGCGACCCCCGTTACGTCTGGACCGCGATCTCCGTCGATGCCGTCAACCAGTTTCAGGTGCAGACCAACGGATACTCGGCTATGTACGAGGGCCAGGGTGTTCAGAATTACACCGTAAAGCAGGGCGGAAACAAATATCACGGATCCGTCTATGAGTTTTTCCGTAACACCGCACTCGATACGTGGGGCTTCTTTCCAGTCACCAACCCTACCACCGGCAAGCTGCAGAAGCCGATCGAGCACTCTAACGAGTACGGCATCAATCTCAGCGGCCCACTTGTTCCGTTCGGCTCCTGGAAGGACAAACTCTTCTTCTTTGGGAACTACAACGGCTTCCGCTTTACCAATGAGACGCCGACGCAGATGACCTTCCCGAACGCTGCGCAGCAGGCCGGGAACTTCCAAGGTGTGCTCAACTCAAATACCGGCAGCGAACTCGCCAGTCCCACAGGTATCGGCATCTACGATCCGTTCAGCCAAACCGCTTGCACGGCGAACAGCACCAACGGCCCATGCCGCTACCGGTTTGGATACGTTTATGCCGGAACTCCTGGAAAAGCCGGCAATCCAATTCTCGGCCCCGGAGGAACATCCGCAGTTGACGTAATCCCAGCCAGCGCGTTCTCGCCGATCGCGGCCAATATGCAGAAGAACCTTCCGGCGCTGAACAATCAAAACATAACCAACAACTACATCTCGCCGAACCGCAATGGACTGACGAACTGGTCGACCACAGAACGTGTCGACTGGACTATCACCCCCAAGGACACGCTCACCCTGACGGCGGCCATCGGACGTCAGGCCAGTTCCTTCCCTGCAGGGCAGACAACCGTTGGCCGCAACATCGGTCCGATCCCATACAATCAGGGCCAGGTCTTTGCGCCAAAGACGGCAGTTGCCATCGCCGAAGAAACACATATCTTCACGCCGCACGTCATCAATCAGATCAAGTACGGTTTTGCGCGCTACAACGGCCCCACGATCAACGCCGACTATAACCCGGCGTACGGGGCTGGCACTGCTATGGGAATCACGAACCTCCCGGCAGGCCAGGCGTCAGGCGCCTTTCCCATCACCACCTTCGCCTCCGGCGCTAACCCTCCGACAAACTGGGCTGGCACGACAGCCTCAGTCACCATCGCGCAAAACTTCACGCTTGTAGACAACGTGCAATGGATCTTCGGAAACCACTCGCTGACCTTAGGTGGCCAGATAGCCTGGATCCAATACCTCAATCGGCCAGCTACGACTGGCACTACGCCTCTCACCCTGACCAACTCGGTAAACCCAACTGCACAGATCAATTCAAATGGCCAGCCGAACACCTTCACAGTGACGGCCAATACGGGTCTCGCGTATGCCAGCTTCCTCCTCGGGCAGATCGGCAGCTCCTCCATGACTTCGTACGCTGTTCAGGAGTATGCCTCTCGCTTCAGCGCTGTCTCCCCCTATGTGCAGGACAACTGGAAGGTGAACTCGCGGCTCACGCTTGACCTTGGACTCCGCTGGGATTACTTCCCGCCAGTCCGTGAGAATGTTGACAACCTCAGCTTCTTCAACCCGAACCTTACAAACCCGGTGACTGGTTCCGGGGGCGTCCTTCAGTTCGCGGGAAATGGGACAAACACTTGCAATTGTTCCAGCCCTTCGAACACCTATTGGAAGAACTTTGGACCGCGCTTTGGGTTCGCATACCAGAGCGACCCGAAAACCGTGTGGCGCGGAAGCATGGGCGTTATGTTTACGCACGGCAACGGGGTAGGCGGCGGTGGCGCCTCCTCACTCGGCGGAGGGAATGTCAGCCTCGGGTTCTCATCGAGCGCAAGCACTGGCCTTAATGGTGATTCGACTGCCGCTTTGATCTTCAATAAGGGCAACACTGCATACCCAACCATTCCGGCAGCGCCTGGCCGTTCTGCCCTCCCCCAGACCGGAACCGGAAACACTACGGTCAGCGGGTACACCACCTCTTCGCCCCTTAACATCGCCTACTTCGATCCGTACTTCGGCTCGCGCGCGCCGGAGTACATCAACTGGAGCTTTGGGTTCCAGCACCAGTGGACGAATGCCTTCACATCCACAATTAGTTATGTGGGTTCGCAAGGGCACTTCCTGGTGGCAGACGGCAGCAACCTGCGTGGGTACTGGGCCAACCAACTCGATCCAAAGTACCTGCAGTATGGCGCCAGCCTTGGGCAGAGCGGGGCCTCTATAGCCACTTTCTGCAATGCACACTCGGGTGTCTGCCCGGCCAACTGGCCTCTCTTCAACACGGGCCAGCAACTCAATGTCTTGCTGAGGCCCTTTCCCTTCAACAACCCCAGCGATATTGTGAACGGTTTCGCAAACGCCAACTACCATGCTTTGCAGACGAGCTTCAACATGCGCCCGTCGCATGGGCTCACCTTCATGGCCAACTACACCTGGTCGCGATCAATCGACGATGGAGGAACTTTCCGTACGGGCTACGCAATACCGGCAGGTCTGGTTGCGGGCACTACGCAGGGTTACGCTGCGGATCGAATCGAACGAGGCGTCTCCACCAGCAATCAACCGCAGCACGTTGTAGTTACTGGAGTGTGGGATATGCCCTTTGGCCGCTCCATCGCCAACTCTCACGAATGGCAGCGCGCACTGCTTGGTGGTTATAAATTCTCGACCATCTACCAGGCGTTCTCCGGGTCGCCACTGGCCATCACTGCGTCATCTTGCCAGACGAACCAGGCTCAGAGCACCTGCGTTCCAAATCTCAACCCAAACTTCCCAGCTAATGGGAGTGCTCGAGTCAACGGCAAGTGGGGTCAGGGCATCACCGCGAAGGCCACGAATGCCATTAGCTACATTGCAGCGAGTGGCGGATCCGCCACTGCGCCAACTGGCCCATTCATCTCGACATCTCTTGTCGCCACTTCGCCTTTCACGCCTAGTTTCACGTTCGCCAACTCGCCACGAACTGCGCCGTATAACCTCTACGGTCCCGGCAACTACAACCTTGACGTAGCGCTCGTCCGCAGCTTCCCGCTGCACTTCACAGAAGCCGCGAAGCTGGATCTTCGCGCCGAGTGGTACAACATCACAAATCACACGTGGTTTGCCGTGGCTAGTTCGCAACTCGGCAACGCAAACTTTGGAACCGTCACTTCTAACCCCAGCGCAACACGCAAGTCGGCGCAACTCTCGGCTCGCATCGAGTTCTAGGGCCGATTGCGCCGGCGGGCCCCTGTGAACTCTACCCCTTTGTTTTGAAGACTTTGCACATTTTCGGAGGTATTAGAGCAAAAAGTCCACCCATAAGTCCTCTGGCTTGAAGACTTTGCGCAAAAAAGACGGGGGGGAGGGGTACCCCACTCCAAATAGCCGCCACAGGTTCCCTGTGGCGGCATTTCCTTTGGAATCAATGACTTATACTGACCCTCGTGGCTTGTTGATACGAACATAGTCCGTGTCCTGCGTCGGCTCAGATTCGCACTCGATCACAATGGTCGTGACCGGATAGTCGGGAGCCTTTTCCGGCAGCCCCAGCAACTTCGTCTGGAAGTCATCCTGGGTGAACTTCACATCCGCTCCGGTCTTGAGGAGCCGCGCCGATTTCACGCGCGTTCGCAGGCCGCTGATGGCGACATACTCGCCTGGCCAAAAGTGAACGTGCATATAGAGAGTGTTCCCGATCCGTGTAAAGCTCGCATAATTGGAGCGGCGCACCTGACAGAGATCCGATTCATAGATTGTGTGTCCGTTCCTTTGCATCCACGCACCCACCTCGTTCAGGATGCGGGACGACTCCTCCGGGATCGATCCGTCTGGTTTCGGCCCAATATTCAAAAGGTAGTTGCCACCGTCGCGAACGCATTGGATGAGATTGCGAATGATCGTACGGGAGGACTTCCAGTTGTCATCCGCGCGCTGAAATCCCCAGCTATCATTGAGCGTCATGCATGATTCCCATGCGCGCCCGCCGGTCTCCGCAACAATCTTCTGCTCTGGAGTGGCAAAGTCTCCCTCCAGCTTATTCCGATTGTTGACAATGATCTCCGGCTGCAGTTGGAACACCAACTCATTCATCCGCTCGGATTCCCAACCCTTCGCATCGAGCGGCCATGCCACGTCGTACCAAAGCACATCGATCTTCCCGTAGTTCGTCATCAGATCGCGAATGAGTCCGTGCGTGTAATCGACAAAGCGACGGCGAGCGGCTTCGTCCGTCGCACAACGGGCACCGTCCGGATGGTGCCAATCCATCAGGGAGTAGTAAAAGCCCACACGTAGTCCTTCAGCGCGAGCCGCCTCCACGTACTCTCGGACGACGTCGCGGCCCGGCCCCTGCTTCGGAGCACAGTAGTCCGTAAGTTTAGTGTCAAAGTTGCAAAATCCTTCATGGTGCTTGGTCGTCATCACCATGTACTTCATTCCCGCCGCTTTCGCAAGCTTTGCCCAGGCACGAGGGCAATTGGGACTGGGGTGGAAGCTGGCCGCATGAGCGGTGTAGGGTCCTATCGGCCATGCCTCATCTTCCATAACCCACTCATGACGTCCGATTGTGCTGTAGACGCCGAAGTGGATGAACATTCCAAAACGCGCGGCGTGCCACCACTGCATGCGTTGAGTACGGGTGCGCTCCTGCATCTCGTCCGTGGCGGTCTTCGCATGAGACAAGGCTGGTGTTACGCCGCTCTGCGCCATCGCGTTGGGCAACCCCATCACCGCCAGGGATGCTCCGGCGGCTTTCAAGATGTTGCGGCGCGACAATCTAGTGTCCATTCGTATCTGACCTCGCTGAATGATCATTATGTATTCCAATGACGGGCGCGACAGCACCACATTGCAAAGGCAAATCTAGGTGATCTAGTCTAGGCCGGTCAAGCAGAAATAACATTTCAGGTTCAGTATATGAACCGATATGACCTTGCAAAATTTCCATGCAGTCCTTGTTCGTTGCAATGGCTTAGGAAATAGTTCGGTCGTTGGCCAAGTCTTGTTTCACAATGTGAATTGTCACGGCTGTAGATACTTGATAGGATTAGCGGCACTGGAACTCGCCTACTTATGAAAGTTCGCAAATCCAACGCTGCCCCGGTTGGAGTTCTCACAAAGGTCCTGTCTATCTTCGATCTGCTCGACCGATCCCATGATGGCCTGCAGTTGCGCGCTATCGCCGAGCAGACGAAGCTGAACAAGAGCACCGCGTACCGCTTCCTGGCCCATCTTGAGAGGGCGGGCTATCTCGTCCGCGACAACACAGGAGCCTATCTCCTGGGACCGCGCCTCGTGCATCTCGGTTCCGGGAGCACCTACCAGTCCACGATTCGCAAGGTCAGCCACCCGATTCTTGATGCTCTTTGGCGCGAGACCGGAGAAACTGTCAATCTGGCGGTCCTCGATGGGAGAGAAATTCTCTATCTAGACGTGATCGAGAGCCCGCACAACTTCCGACTTGTCTCGCAAGTCGGCATGCGCCGGCCACTGCATTGCACGGCGCTTGGGAAGGCCGTCCTCGCATGGCAGAGTGCGGGTTTCCGCAACGAACTGCTCTCGACAGCAAAGTTCGAAAAACTGACACCGCACAGCATTACCCGCTCATCGGAGCTCATTGCAGAATTAGGACGAATTCAGCGTCGCGGGTATGCGCTGGATGATGAAGAGGTGGAACTTGGAGCGAGATGCGTGGGAGCGCCGGTCCTGGATTCTTCCGGCCAAGTTGCAGCTGGTGTCAGCGTTTCAGGTCCAACTATCCGGATGGCCCGGGCACGCACCACACAGATTGCCGAAGCGGTAAAGAGCGCCGCACTGGAGATCTCTTCACACCTTGGATACAACCGCAACGACTCTGTCCGCCATTAGCCGGCGGCGCGCCCTGATTATTACCTGGTTCGACCGATGCGTGGCTCTGGTTTGGTTTGTGCGAGCCCCCAATCTTTGTCCGACATGACACAGCGAAAACCATGTTGCTGGCGGTAGCGATGTCTCCCTTGCCCCGGTTCCAACCATGTATCGTGAACAATACTGATCTGGACATGGAAGGAACCACCACGCTGCACTTTTTATGGCTTGGCTCTGCGGGGTCGCAGGCTGAATCGGGACCTTGAGGAAAGTTAGGACTGCGCGCGAGTTCGATTACGCAAAGTGCCAATGCTCTCGATCTCGATGGCCATCATCTCATCAGGCAACAACCATCTTTGCGGGTTCCGCCCCAGACCAACTCCAGGCGGAGTTCCGGTACTGATGACATCTCCAGCTTCCAGCGGCACGATGCTCGAAATGTGGGCGATTAGATCTGGGATATTGAAGATCAGTTCGCGCGTATTCGCCGACTGCATAATCTCATTGTTCAAGGTAAGACGGATGTCTAACTTGTGCGGATCCTCAATCTCGTCTGCAGTGACAATCCACGGCCCCATGGGTGTAAAGGTCGGGAAGCTCTTTCCTAAAGTCCACTGCGAGGTTGCGAGCTGTACTCCACGCGCGCTTACATCGTTCACGATCGTGTAGCCAAACACGTGGTCCCGCCAATTCTCTCTCGAAATCTTATGGCCGGGCTTCCCAATCACGACAGCAAGCTCCGCCTCGTAATCTGGCTGAGTCGCATCGGACCACAGCAAGACCTCAGAGTCGGGACCTGTGATGGAGGAAGACAGCTTAAGGAACACTGTTGGCACACTTTGCACGTCCATTTTTGATTCAGCAGCATGTTCACGATAGTTCAGCCCGATGCCAAAAATACGGGGCGGCCGCTTCAAGGGAGCGAGCAGTGTCACCTTGTTCAATGGAAGCTCTTCGCCCAAAGGCAACGCAGCTCCAGACTCTATGTAGGCCAGGACATCATCACTGCCACTCTTGGGCAGCGTGCGAATTGTGTCCCCGTAGATCACGCCAGCCCCGAGCCAGCCGCTCTCATGCTTGAATGAAACGATTTTCATCAGATAATTCTCTCCATATCTCACCATCTGGAAATCTGTATTTCTTCAACGATTCCGCAAGAATTTCAATGCTATAGCCCGGTGCCTCGGGCAACAAATAGTGCCCCCGGCGAATCTTCACCGGATCACGGAAGTGTTCATGTAAATGGTCAACGAACTCTATGACACGGCTCTCAAGCGTGCAGGACACTGACAGATAATCAAAAATTGAAAGGTGTTGCACATACTCGCAAAGACCGACACCACCGGCATGCGGGCAGACCGGGATTCCGAACTTCGCCGCCATCAAGATAATCGCCAAATTCTCATTGACACCTGCCACCCGGCAGCTATCGATCTGGCATACATCGATAGCGCCAGCCTGCATGAACTGCTTGAACATCACCGCGTTGTGGCAATGCTCGCCGGTGGCAATTCGAACGGCTGTCTCGCGACGAATCCGAGCATGACCCAAAATGTCATCAGGGTTCGTCGGCTCTTCCATCCACCAGGGTTGCAATTCAGCCAGTTGATTGGTGCGTCGAATGGCCTCTTCAACTCCCCACTTCTGATTGGCATCGACCATCAAAAAGTTGTCATTACCGATCTCCTCGCGAACAATGCGGCCGCGGCGCAGATCGTCCTGGGCGTTCCCACCAACCTTGAGCTTGAAGTGAGTCCACCCATTCGCCAATCCCTCCCGACATAACCGGCGAATCTTCTCATCACAGAACCCAAACCATCCGGCAGAAGTTGTATAAGCAGGATATCCTCCGCTCTTGATCTTCTCCAGCCGGTCGGATTGTCCCGCTTTCCCCCTTCGCAGAATCGTCAAAGCCTCATCTCGCGTGAGCACATCTTCGATATAGCGGAAGTCGATCGCACTAACAATCTGTTCGGGGGCCATTTCGGCCAGAAGCCTCCAGACGGGCTTCCCTTCACTCTTCGCATACAGATCCCACACAGCATTAATCAGCGCACCACAGGCGAGATGAATCACACCCTTCTCCGGGCCCAGCCACCGGAATTGCGTATCACCAATGAGTTCAAGGTAAAAGCCATTCAGATTCTCGATAATCGAGTTCAGCGTCCTCCCCGGAAGATTGCGGCTGAGATATTCCAGCGCCTCAGTAACGAGTTCTGTTCCCCGCCCCAACGTGAAGGTCAATCCGTGCCCTTGCAACCCAGAATCCGTCGACAAAATGCAGTAGGCCGCCGAGTAGTCTGGATCTTTGTTCACTGCATCAGAACCAATCTGTTCGCGAGAGGTAGGAAATCGCAGATCAATAACCTCGACTTGCGTTACAGTGACAGGCATCGGAAGACGGAACCTCGTATGGGAGTTGGCAACCGACATTGGTTTCAATCAAAGGCCGGTTGCCATCAAAAGAGAATTGTATGGAACTGCACTCGCCTTCTTCAATGAAAATTAGCCAAATCCTGTGCGTCGTTTCATATATTGAATTTTTGACATCATCATGCAATACGCATACAAAGTGATGAGGCTGCGATAAGGAGCCCAACGGGAGCTAGAGATTGTCCAGCCTGAGCCTGACAGGACGACGAGTGGTAGTCACGGGAGCCGCCAGCGGAATCGGCTTCGCGATTGCGAAACGGTTCGCCGAACATGGAGCAATCGTGCATCTTCTCGACCTGGATGGCGACAATCTCCGGGAAGCAGCAGATCTGATCACAGGTTCCGGCCATATGGCCACTCCTCACCCCTGCGATGTGAGCAATGAAGCCAGGGTTGTTGCGGCCTTCAACGAGGTCAACGCCTCCATCGACATTCTGATCAACTCTGCAGGCGTCGCCCATATTGGCAATATTGCTTCGACAACTCCGGCTGACCTGGATCGCCTCTTTGCAGTAAATGTGCGCGGAGTGTACCTGTGCATGCGGGCTGTAATTGAGAATATGGCGGCCGCAAAACAAGGCATCATCCTGAACATTGCCTCCATCGCCGCAACGCGAGGCATCAGCGATCGTTTCGCATATTCCATGACCAAAGGCGCGGTCCTATCGATGACTCTGTCTGTCGCGAAAGACTACGTCACACATGGAATACGGTGTAACTGCATCTCCCCAGCGCGCGTGCACACGCCATTCGTAGACGGCTTCCTCGCCAAGAACTACCCAGGGCAGGAAGCTGAGAAGATGAAAGCCCTATCCGCATCGCAACCGGTTGGCCGGATGGCAACGCCGGACGAGGTCGCCGCTTTCGCCCATTACTTGTGTTCGGATGAAGCGTCGTTCATCACCGGTGCAGACCTTCCACTCGATGGGGGCTACTTCAATCTTCGTTAGGGGAACTCTATGGATCTTGGACTCAAAGACAAGGTAGTTGCCGTAACCGGTGGAGGCTCCGGGATTGGAGAAGCGATCACGCGCGTGTGTCTCCAGGAAGGCGCCACGGTTGTAGTGGTCAGCCGTGCCACTGATCACGTTTCGGCATTCATCGCTGAAATGAAACGCACGCAGCAGAGATGTGATTTCTTCGAAGCCGACCTCGGTGATGTGAGTCAGTGCGAGAATGCCATCAGTTATGTCGAGCACCGGCATGGCACGCTGATTGGCCTTGTGAATAACGCGGGAGTCAATGATGGGATTGGGCTCGAACACGGGACACCCGAACGGTTCGCTCAAAGCTTGAATCAGAATTTGGTCCACTATTACTCCATGATGCATTACGCCCTTCCCATGTTGAAGGCGTCGCGGGGATCGGTCGTCAACATCAGCTCCAAGGTGGCTCTAACCGGTCAGGGAGGCACCTCCGCATACGCAGCGACCAAGGGAGCTCAACTCGCTTTGACTCGCGAATGGGCAGCTGAACTCGCTCCTTTCGGCGTTCGTGCCAACGCTGTTCTGCCTGCTGAAGTAATGACACCGCTGTATCAGAGCTGGATCAGTCAGCGCGAAGATCCAGAGAAGGCTCTGGCAGACATCCGACGGCGCATCCCTCTTGGGCATCGGATGACCGAGGCCGTCGAAATCGCAGCGATGGTCGTGTTTCTGCTCTCGCCGATCCAGAGCGCTCACACAACCGGACAACACATTGTTGTTGACGGAGGCTACACGCATTTAGATCGCGCGCTGACCTAAACCAGAACGAGGCACCTAGCGACTTTCGGTTGATAGGATGTACCGCACTAGATCTTGTACCGGCCAGCGTCAGTCATCACGGAAGCGATCTCACGACCAAGCTCGGCTGAATTCACAGGCTCGTGTTTGGTCAGCCTCCGCAGGATTGCCATATGTGTCTGGAGCATATCGCCTTCAGCCACCGACCCGACGGTTCGCTCTGCCGCGTTTCGGACGACATTGAACGAACGCACGGCATAGTACTTCGCAAGCTTCACTCCCAGCGGTTTCTTAGCGCTCATCTTCTCGGCACGCAGGATAGTGGACTCAAGCACCAAAACCTCAATAAGAATGTCCGCGAGATCGCTGACGACTTCCTGCTGATTTGCTAACTCGGCTCCGAACCGCTGCGATGCCGCTCCAGCGCAGAAGAGCGCGAGCTTTTTCGCATTCGCAAGAAGAGCATGCTCATTTGCAAGCGGTCCATTAAAAGAAACCCGCGTCCCTGGTCCGCTCATTACCTCATCCATTACCCTTTGGATCGCAGGCAAGAGAGCCAGCTTGCCTTGCGTGGCAAGTTTCATCGTCCAGGTCGTGATGATGAGTCGATTGATCTCATTTGTGCCCTCGAAAATCCGATGAATACGCGCGTCACGGTAGGCACGTTCAGCCGGGAACTCTTCAACGTAGCCAAAGCCACCATAGATTTGCAGCACCTCATCCGCGACCCGCCCCACCATTTCAGACCCCCAGACCTTCAGGACGGAAGACTCCACGGCGAACTCCTCGATCGACTTTTGTACATCCCGGGTGTACGTTGGTGACGATTTTTGCAGGATGGAGAGAGCACTGTCGATTGCGCCAACGATGCGGGTTGTAGCAGCCTCACCAGCAAAGACATCTGCCGCGCACTCAGCAATCTTCCTCTGAATCAGTCCGAACGATGAGATGGGCTTGCCAAACGCAATCCGATCCTTCGCGTAACGAATGCCCTCGCGCAAGATGTTTCGTGCTGCGCCCACCGCTCCGGCGCCCAGCTTATAGCGACCAACATTCAGAATGTTGAAGGCGATGTGGTGCCCCTTACCTGCTTCGCCGAGCAGATTCTCTATCGGAACCTTGCAGTCCCTCAGTACAAGCGGGCACGTGGAGGACCCGCGAATCCCAAGCTTATGTTCCTCGCGCCCAACCGTCAGGCCTGGACTGCCAGCCTCCACAAGAAAAGCAGAAAACTGCTCGCCATCAATCTTGGCGAAAATTGTAAACAGGTCGGCCATTCCTGCATTGGAGATCCACATCTTCTCGCCATTTAGCAGGTAATCTTTTCCGTCGGGACTGAGCTTCGCAGTTGTGCGGATGTTCATCGCGTCTGAACCAGCCGACGCCTCCGACAGCGCGTAGGCCGAGAGCCACTCACCAGATGCCAGCTTCGGGAGATACTTGGTTTTCTGTTCACTTGTCCCGTACCACACGATCGGCAATGTACCGATTCCTGTATGCGCACTGAAGGTTACGGAAAAACTTCCCGAGACAGCGATGCGATCGGTGACGATGACCGATGTAATCTTGTCCAGCTCGACACCACCATACTCCTCGGGTACATCCACGCCGAGGAGGCCGAGCTCACCTGCCTCGCGCATCAGGGCGCGGCTAACCTCAAAGTTCTTGGCTTCGATCTCTGGGATCTGCGCAGCAATCCTGTTCTCCGCGAACTCAGCCGCCGTCTGCGCTATCTGTTGCTGCTCGAACGAGAGATCTTCCGGCGTGAAGACATCACTCGGAGCGAAGTCTTCAATCAGAAAGCTGGCGCCCTTTATCCGCTTTCCCTTAACTGCTGTTCCAACTGTCCCCATTGACCCTCTTCCAACCCTAATTCTGCAGATTCTCGAAGATTCCCGCAGCACCCATTCCGCCACCAACACACATGGTCACCATTCCATAGCGTCCTCTTTTGCGCTTCAGTTCGCCGAGTAGAGTGACTGTAAGCTTCGCTCCTGTGCATCCCAGCGGGTGCCCGAGTGCAATGGCGCCACCGTTGACATTGACCTTCGCGGGATCAAGTCCAAGGGTCTTGATGACAGCCAGCGACTGTGCCGCGAAGGCCTCGTTCAGTTCAATCACATCGATGTCCTCAAGGGTGAGACCAGCTAATTTCAACGCCTTCGGTATGGCGTAGATGGGCCCGATTCCCATCTCCTCCGGAGCACATCCGGCGTAGGCGAAAGTAACAAAGCGCGCCAGAGGTTTCGCTCCCAGAGCGCTTGCATGTTCGGCCGACATAACAACCGTAGCCGCGGCCCCGTCAGAGGTTTGCGAGCTATTACCCGCTGTTACGATACCCTTCACGTGGAATACGGGCCTTAGTTTTGCCAACGCCCCGAGTGTCGTATCGGCACGCGGGCCTTCATCAATCTTGAATTCGCTTGTTTGCTCGGTGGGCTTACCGCTTGCGCTCAGTGACCTAACGCTGACAGGAACTGAAACAATCTCATCTTCAAAATGTCCTGCTTCAATCGCCGCAAGGGCTTTGCGATGACTCTCATAAGCGAACTGATCAGACTCTTCACGGGTGATCTCATAACGCTTGGCTACCCGTTCGGCAGTGAGTCCCATCGACATATAAGAACCGGGATGATTTTCTACCAGCCAGGGATTTACAGCGATCTTGTTCCCTCCCATTGGCACGTAGGACATGGACTCTGTTCCTCCCGCAACAATGGCTTCGGCGCCTCCGCCGCGAATCCGCTCTGCCGCCAAGGCGATCGACTGCAGCCCCGACGCGCAGTAACGATTAATCGTCATCGCCGCCGGCTCGTTCGGGAGGCCGGCTCGGAAGGAGATCACGCGAGCTATATTCATTCCCTGTTCGGCTTCGGGCATCGCACATCCGAAAATCACGTCGTCGATCGTCTTTGGATCAAGCGTTGGCACCCTTGCAAGTACCCCTCTGACCGCAATCGCCCCCAGGTCGTCTGGACGAGTTGCCTTCAAAGTCCCTCTCGGCGCTTTACCCACCGGAGTCCTGACCGCGCTCACAATAACTGCGTCCCTCATAGCCAGTTTCCTCTAATTGCGCAAGGACTTCCCAGTTTTCAATGTGTAGCCAATTCGCTCCGCAGTTTTTGGCTCACCGCAAAGCGACAGAAATGCCTCCCGCTCAAGATCCAACAAATAGTCTTCGCTGATCGGACTTCCTGATGTCACATCGCCGCCGGCAAGTACATGTGCTAGATAGTTCCCTACCTTCACATCGTGGTCGCTGATAAACTCGCCTTCACGCATCATGTAAACACCGAACTTCAGGGTTGCGAGCACCGATGAGCCAGGTGCAGCGATATTTACTTTCACAAGCGGAGCTGAGTATGCGACCCGCACAAGGCTCAGTGCTTCTGCCTTCGCATCGAACAGGACCCGCTCGCGGTTCATGCTGATTCCATCAGCCGCATCAAGAAAGCCCATCGAACGCGCCTCAAATGCGGAGGTCGAGATCTTCGCCATTGCGATCGTCTCGAAAGCCGCCTTGATCGTCTCGTGTATCTCGACCGAATCCCCTCTGGCATCGTGTCGAACCTCACCTGCAATCGCTGCAGCCCGTAGCAACATCTCCTTGCAGCCTCCGCCCGCAGGAATGAGACCTACACCCGTCTCGACGAGGCCCGTATAAAGTTCGAGATGAGCTTGGCGCCGGGCGGCGTGCAGCGAGATCTCAGTGCCTCCGCCGAGACAGAGTCCCATCGGGGCTACGACGACTGGTCGCTCACAAAACTTGATTGCCTTCGTCATCCCTTGAAAGCTGCGGACCATCAAATCGATCTCATCCCACTCCTCATCTTGAATCGCGATGAGCAATTGCATGAGATTCGCACCCGCTGAGAAGTTCGTTGCGTCGCAGGTGATGATAAAGCCATCGAAATTCACCATCGCCCTACTGTCAGCCTGCAACTCCTGCTGCAGAAACGTGACAATATCCCGTCCGATCGTATTCATCTTCGAGTGAAGCTCAAAGCAACCAATACCATCGCCAACATCAATCAACGAAATGCTCGCATTACCTGCAACCACGCCATTTGTTCTTTTGAAATACGCAACAGGCGAGAGCTCGGCCTTTCGATCGACAGGTTTGTAAGAACCGCTCGCGAGATCGAAAAATTCATCGCCACCTTTCCGATACCACGACGTTCCACCGGCAGCCAGGAGGGCCTCGACCGCCGCCGGTACAGTCATACCCGAAGCGCGCATTCTCTCGACGGTCCCTGACACACCCGCTGCGTCCCACATTTCGAAGGGCCCAAGTTCCCAATTGAATCCCGCCCTCATCGCGCGATCAATTTCAACTAAGGTCTGTGAGACCTCACCGATTCGATTCGCTGCATAAGTCCACAGTTCTGGAAGCATGGCGCGATAGAACGCACCTGCTCTGTCCTTGGCATCTACACTCATCAATGCGCAGATGCGAGACTCCGGCAGATCGTTCGACTTCACCATCTCTATAGCCGGGAAGGACGGCCGGATCGACGGCCTATACTCCAGCGCATCCAGATCCATCACAAGGCGCGTCTCATTTCCTTGCGCGTCTCGAACCTTTTTGTAGAAGCCCTGTTGGGTCTTGTCTCCCAGCCATCGGCGGTCGACCATAATGCCGATGGCCTCTGGCAGCACCACATCGGCGCGCTCATCTCCTCCCAAGCTCGCAAAGTTTCGAGCAACGTTGTAAATTACGTCGATTCCAATCATATCTGCGAGCCGAAACGTTCCGGTCTTGGGCCACCCGAGCACCGGACCTGTCAAAAAGTCGATCTCTTCTATAGCGAGCCCTTGCGCTTTCATCACTCGGAATGTGTTCAACATTGAGAAGACGCCGATTCGATTTGCAATGAAGTTGGGTGTGTCGTTCGCGCGTACGACCGCCTTGCCGAGCTTCGTTTCTGCGAAGTTCTCGATCGCATGAAGTGCATCCGGATCGCTTTCCGGTGTCGCAATCATTTCCAACAGGCGCATGTAGCGAGGTGGATTGAAGAAGTGTGTTCCAAACCAGCGCCTGCGGAGGCTATCGGGAAGCCGCTCTCCGATTGTTGCAATTGGAAGCCCGCTGGTATTGGTCGTTAGAATTGCCTCATCGCTCAGATGCGTCGCCACCTTTGCCAGCAGGGTTCGCTTAACCTCCAGGTTTTCTGCGACCGCCTCAATGACCCAATCACATCCCTTCAACCTGTCAAGGTCATCGTTGAAGTTCCCAACCGTTATCTGCGAAGCCGCTGAGGGCCTGGCGAAAGCGGCTGGCTTGGCTTTCGTCAACCCATCAACAGCCTGAAGCGCAATGGCATTGCGGCTCGCGTCCGAAGAGACCAAGTCGAGCAACAGCACTGGTAAACCCGCATTCGCGATATGAGCTGCAATTCGCGCGCCCATCGTACCGGCTCCAAGGACACCGACCCGGCGTATCGGGTAATGGCGCTCGCCTCCACGGCTGTTCTGGCTCGATGCCACTTCATCGGCCCTTGGATGGATGACTGCCGCCATCTTCACCACACCTCGCCAGCACTTTGGGTCTGCCGCGTGTTCATGCAGCAAGGCCAATTCGACGGCCAAGTGCCTATATCTGTCAATCCCGAATCTTCCTGAGATTCTTCGTGACAGACCTACCGCAAGTTATTTACTTTACCCACCGGTAAAAGTGAGGACTACTGTGCAAGGTAGGACTCAGACAAAGGAACGGAGTTCAGACGCCACTCGCTTTCAAGATGCCGATCTGCCTCTCCAGCCAAACCCGCAGGACCCTCTTTGCTGCGACGGTCTCCAACGTCCTCGCTCCAAACAGCTCTTTCAACGACTGGACAGGTGCCTACGGTGTGGGTGGCGGAGCCGACCTAAAATTAGCCGAGCACGTCTGGCCCGCACTCAATTGGACGCCGTCTGGAACCATCCCTTCAACAGCATCCTGGCGAATGGTTACTGGAGCTATCGCTTTTCCGTGGGGCCGCCATTCAAATTCAGGCCCAACGTCCCGCAACATAGCCGCCACGTGAAATCATGAGGAGCTCAGCTGTGACGCCCATCTCATCGGAAGCGTCAAAAAAAGAGTGATGATGAAACTTGCCACCTTCTCGCTGACGCTCCTCTTCTGTTTTTCGACCGCGGCTCTCTGCCAATCTCCCTCCGCTGAAACCTGCAAACTGATCGTGCACATCGATGGCTTTCGCAACCAGAAGGGCAACGCTGGAATTACCGTCTTTACGTCACCCGCCGGCTGGCCCGAAAACAATGACAAAGCCTTCATCCACAGCGGACATCCCTTCACCGGTGACAAGGCAACCTTCGAGCTCCGGCTCCCAGCCGGACGCTACGCGATTGCGGCGCTGCACGATGAGAACTCCAATCACAAACTGGACCGGAACATGCTGGGCTGGCCGAAGGAAGGTTTCGGTTTCTCGAATAATCCCAAGGTGAACCTCAGCGCGCCTGGCTTTAACACAGCCGCCATGCAGATCACCTGTCCCGTCACCGAGACTACGATTCATCTCATCTACAAGTAGTTTTTCTTCAATTTGACCGCGCGTCTTTAAGATCGAGAGAGCACGACGTCTGTCTGCTGCGATACGATAAAGTTTTTGGAGCGGACAAAAGAATGCCGGAAGCTACTTGCGATATTGGACTGATTGGCCTCGCTGTCATGGGCCAGAACCTCGTGCTCAACATGACTGACCATGGATTCAAGGTCGCGGTCTTCAACCGGACCACATCGAAGGTCGATGAGTTCCTGGCCAACGAAGCAAAAGGTACCTCAGTCGAGGGCGCGCACTCCATTGCAGAGCTCTGCGCGAAACTCAAGAGACCCCGTCGCGTCATGATCATGGTTAAGGCCGGCGACGTGGTCGACCAGACGATCGATCAGATTGTGCCTCACCTCGAGAACGGCGACATCATCATCGACGGTGGCAACTCGCTCTTCACCGACTCGAACCGCCGCACGAAGGAACTCGCAAAAAAAGGCATTCTCTTCATTGGCACCGGTGTTTCCGGCGGCGAGGAGGGCGCGCGCTTCGGTCCGTCCATCATGCCCGGCGGCAATCCGGCTGCATGGCCACACGTGAAGAGCATCTTCCAGTCCATTGCGGCAAAGGTGGAAGACGGCACTCCCTGCTGCGACTGGGTGGGCGAAGAAGGCGCCGGCCACTACGTCAAGATGGTGCACAACGGTATCGAGTACGGCGACATTCAGCTCATCTGCGAGGCCTACCAGCTCCTCAAGGATGGTCTTCGCTACACGCCGGACCAGCTCGCTGAGGTCTTCGCCGAGTGGAACAAGGGTGAACTCGATAGCTATCTCATTGAAATCACCGAAACGATCTTTGCGAAGAAGGATGAAGACGGCCAGCCACTCATCGACAAGATCCTCGACACCGCCGGACAGAAGGGCACTGGGAAGTGGACCGCGATGTCCGCGCTCGATCTTGGCCAGCCCGTCACTCTCATTGGTGAGAGTGTCTTCGCTCGCTGCCTCTCCGCGCTGAAGGACGAGCGCGTCAACGCGTCAAGAGTTCTCGACGGCCCGAAGAAGGTCCTTACCATCTCCGAACAAAAGGAGTTCATCGAGGACGTTCGCCGCGCTCTCTACTGCTCCAAGATGGTCTCTTATGCGCAGGGTTATATGCTCCTCCGTGCGATCGAGAAGGACCAGAACTGGAATCTCAACATGGGCGGTATTGCGCTGATGTGGCGCGGCGGCTGCATCATTCGCAGTGTCTTTCTCGGTAATATCAAGGCCGCCTTCGACAAGAATCCCGACCTCGAAAACCTCCTCCTCGATAGCTTCTTCTCGAGCGCGCTCAATCAGTACGGCAGCTCCTGGCGCAAGGCAGTCATCCATGCCATCGAGATCGGTGTCCCCATGCCCGCCTTCTCCACCGCTCTGGCCTTCTATGACGGCTTTCGCACCGAGCGGCTTCCCGCGAATCTTCTGCAGGCGCAGCGTGACTTCTTCGGTGCACACACCTATGAGCGCGTCGACAGGCCCCGCGGCGAGTTCTTCCACACCAACTGGACGGGTCGTGGCGGCCGCGTCTCTTCGTCAACCTACAACGCCTGACAAGACCCCGGACCGGCGAAGACGCGGTGTCACTGTACAATCGTGGGAACCTACAATGACTCCTCGACCACGACCTTGGACGGTGGCCGCGGCCCTGCTGATTCTGGCGGTAGCCGGAGCCTGGGCTGCGAAGTCGGGCGCCGGCACCAAGCACAACCCCAAGCCGAACGCGGCACCCGTTCAGCTCCGGTCGCCGCTGGGACTTACCGAGGTCGGGACTCTCAATGGCGCATCCTACCGCGTCGATGTCCCAAACGACTGGAACCACAAACTCGTCGTCTACTATCACGGGTACGCACAACAGCCAGTCACCTTCCGCATCGCTGAGCGCCTCACAGGCCACCAGCAGCCTCTCTTCGAGCGTCACTACGCCATCGTTCAAAGCGCCTATTCGCAGACCGGGTGGGCTCTCCCGCAGGCCTATCCCGAGACTGAGGCCCTGCGTCAATACTTCGGCAAGCGCTTCGGCGCGCCGCGCGAAACCTACGTCGTAGGCAGCTCGATGGGCGGAGCTCTGGTCATGGTCACTCTCGAGCTCAACCCCAAGCCCTACATCGGTGGTCTCGACCTCTGCGGGGCAGTCGGCCCGACATCCGAATCCTTTGATCGCCGTTTCGCCATGCGGGCCGCATTCGACTACTACTTTCCCGGAGTCATGCCCCCGCTCCTCTCGGTACCCAACGACTTCGCAGCCAATCGGGCGGAGCGTGAACGCATCGGCGCAGCGCTTCGTGAGAATCCCCAGGGCGCCGCGGCCATGCGCTCGGTCATGGGGCTTCACACCGACGCGGAGCTCGCCTCAGACATCGCCTACTTCACCTTCGTTATCGGTGACATGCAGCGCCGTTCCGGCGGCAACCCCTTCGACAACCGCAACACCATCTACTCCGGCACAAACGCTACGAACAGCTTCGGCGACTACGAACTCAACGACAAGGTCCGCCGCTATGACGCCCAGCCCCTCTCCCGCGCTTATCTGCTCCGGCACTATACCCCCACCGGCCGCCTTGGACGCCCCATGCTGGCGCTCCACACCGTCTATGACCCCGTCGTTCCCGTCTCACAGCTCGCCCTCTACAGCCGCGAGGTCGAAGCCGCCGGCTTCAGCCGAAACCTCATCCAGCAGTACGTCCATCGCGACGGCCACTGCACCGTTCGCCAGGATGAGGTCGGGGAGGCCTTCGATGAGCTGGTCGCCTGGACGCACGGCGGTCCTCGACCCATCGCAGGTCAGATGAAGGAGTTGCGCCCAGGCCCAGGCTTTCGCGAGCAAGCGCTCCGCCCCTCCGAAGTCGAAAACGGCCCAAGATAGACGATCCAGGCAAGGTTCTCTATGGAGCTGTCAAGTCCGCTCCGTATAATGAACTATGGCCATAGTCCAGCCGGGACGGCCTGACCCTGCACAAACTCCAGGGGCAGGTGGACAAATCGGTGCACCCGAGTCTGCTCCCAGCGAGAGCGGGATGGGTCTCGAGGCGACATTACCGTCCGTTCCGCTGCGACCCGCCCCGGCTGAACATCTGACCTCCCTTGACGAACCTTCTGGCGCCTTTGCTCCGCCTTCTCCACGCACTCCAGGCATCAAGGGGCCGATCTCGAAGCCCGAAATAGCATCTCCCGCCACACCCCCGCTCCCCGCTACGCCACTCGACGACAACCTCAGTGCCCGCTTCGAGCACGTTCTCACTACTGTCCGCGCAAACCGTCCTCACGACGACCTCGATCTCATTCGAGCGGCGTGGGCCTTCTGTCAGGAACAGCACGAAGGCCAGCGCCGCGCCTCCGGCGAGCCATACATCATCCACCCCCTCGAAGTAGCCCAGGTCCTTGCGGATTTGAAGATGGACGCCACTGCCATCGCCGCTGGCCTTTTGCACGATGCCGTCGAGGACACCGACGTCTCCACGCAAGAGATCGCCCGCCGCTTCGGTGAGCAAGTCGCACATATCGTCGAAGGCGTCACGAAACTCGACAAAATCAAGTTCGCCAACCGCGAAGACCACCAGGCTGAGAACATCCGCAAGATGCTCCTCGCTATGGTCTCCGACGTACGCGTTGTCATCATCAAACTCGCTGATCGCCTGCACAACATGCGTACGCTGGAGCATCTGCGCACCGAAAAGCAGCAGCGCATTGCCAAGGAGACGCTCGACGTCTACGCTCCTCTCGCTCACCGCCTCGGCATGGGCAAGCTGCGTGGCGAGCTCGAAGATCTGGCTTTTCGCTACGTCGACCCTCTCACCTACGCCCAGCTCACTACCGAGGTTGATGCCCTGCGCGGCGAAGGTGAAGCATTCCTCGATCGTATCGTTGGCACCATCGAGGCGAAGCTTCGCGACACCAACATCCATGCACGCGTCGAATCGCGCATCAAGCGCCTCTACTCTATCCAGCAGAAGCTCAGCACACACGGCATCCCCGTCGATCAGGTCTACGATCTCTTCGCCGTCCGCGTCGTCACGCAAACCGAACAGGACTGCTACGCCGTTCTTGGCCTTCTGCACTCCGCCTGGCGCCCGGTCCCCGGCCGCTTCAAAGACTTCATCGCGATGCCGCGGCCCAATCTTTACCAGTCGCTGCACACCACGCTCATTGCTGACGGCGGCCACCAGTTCGAGGTGCAAATTCGCACCGAGGACATGCACCGCGTCGCCGAAGAGGGCATCGCCGCGCACTGGAAGTACAAAGCATCCGACAACGTCTCCGCCAAGGATGAGCAGCGCCTCGCCTGGGTTCGCCAGCTCATGGAGTGGCAGCGCGAGATGTCAGACCCCAACGAGTTCATGTCGACGCTCCGCATCGACCTGTACCCCGAGGAGGTCTACACCTTCACGCCCAAGGGCAAGGTCATCGTCCTCCCCAAGGACGCAAGCCCCATCGACTTCGCCTATGCCATCCACACGGATGTCGGCCATGCAACCACCGGTGCCAAGGTCAACGGCCGAATCGTTCCGCTGCGATATCGCCTGCGCAACGGCGACATAGTCGAGATCACCACGCAGGCCGGCCACAACCCCTCCCGCGATTGGCTAAGTTTTGCCAAGAGTTCCCGCGCTCGCAACAAAATCAAACACTGGCTCAACGAGCACCAGCGGGAGCGTGCCATCGAAATCGGCCGCAAACTCCTCGAACGCGAGGCACGCAAGTACAAGGTATCGCTGCAGAAGTTCGCCGTGCCCGACTTCGACCGCGTCGCCCATGAGTACGGCCTCCACGGAGAACAGGACCTGCTCGCAGGTATCGGCTTTGGCAAGTACTCCACGCGTCAGGTCCTGAACAAGCTCGAGCCCGGCAGCGCCGTCGAAACAAAAGAGTCCGCGCCTGAACAGGGCGCAGTAGCAGATACGCTCTCCCACATGAGTGAGGCCGTGAAGCGCGTCTTCTTCGGCAAAGGCTCTGAATCTCTTCAGGTTGAAGGGCAGGACGACCTACTCGTCTATCGAGCGCGATGTTGCAATCCCATTCGCGGAGAAGAGATCGTTGGCTACGTGACGCGCGGCAAAGGTGTCGCCGTACACGCGCGAAGCTGTCCCAACGTCCAGAACCTTCTCTACGAGGCAGATCGCCGCATTGAGGTCGAGTGGTCTGAGACGCAGGGCAGCAACAAAGATGCCGGCCCCAGGCAAACCACATACCCCGTCAAACTCACCCTGCTGGTCGACGATCGCTCCGGCCTCCTCAAGGAATTCGCGGCTATCATCTCCGAGGATGGCACCAACATTCGCAGCGTCGAGACTCGCCCTGCCGCCGATGGCTCTGTCCACGTCGACTTCGTCATCGAGACCGTTGATCTGCGCCACCTCACGCGCCTGCAGCAGAACCTGCGCAAGGTTCCCGGCGTCCGCGATATACACCGCGTGCAGAAGATTTAACACCACGGTGCTACTCATTCCCCGCTGAAGATTGCATACTGTTGAAGCCGAATACGGCACATTTTTCAGCGAGGCCAACCCTTGATGAGTCAAATCCGTCGCGTGCTCTGCCTGACTGCGCTCGCAGTTACTGCTTCAACCCTTTTCGCGCAATGCAAGGCGCCGGCAATCAACCAGTGGATCGTTCCACAGCTCGACGCAAAACAACAGGAGACGGTCAACTGCCTTGTACAGCTCAACACGCTTCCTGAAGGCGATTGGCGCGTGCACGAAGGCGACATCCCGCACGGAGAGTCTCCCACACTCGATGACCACTCCTGGCCCATCGCGAAGGTTGGCTCGAAATCCGGCAAGGAAGCCGTGTGGTATCGCCAGCACATCACCATCCCCAAAACCCTGAACGGGTACGACCTCACCGGCGTCGACATCAGCTTTGAGTTCAGCGCGACGGCCAACGGCCCTATGCCCGAGATCATCTACTTTGACGGCCGCCGTGTCGCACTCGGCGAAGACCTCGAGCAGATTCCACTCTTCGACCACGCAAAGCCTGGTCAGTCAATCCTCGTCGCCGTAAAGCTGCTGCCCACCGTCGACGACAAGGATTTCCGCGGCACACAGATGCGCATCAGTTTCTCGCCTAACCGCCCCAACCCACTCGACGTCGCCACCGAGATCGTTTCAGCCGCGAACCTGCTTCCCGCCCTCGCTCCGAACTCTTCCGCAGACAAGGACACACTCAGCAAGGCCATCGCGCAGATCGATCTTCGCGCACTCACTGCAGCGCAACAGAGTCCATTCGACGCCTCGCTTCGCGCTGCTCAAACGACTCTACGCACACTGAATCCCGTACTAAGGCAGGCGAACTACCACCTCACCGGCAACTCGCACATCGACGCCGCGTGGCTCTGGCCCTGGACCGAAACCGTCGACACTGCAAAGCGCACCTTCTCCAGCGCCGTGCAGCTCATGAACGAGTACCCCACCTACACGTACACGCAATCAGCCGCCGCCTACAGCCAGTGGATCGCCGACAAGTACCCACAGCTCAACGCGGAGATCGCGAAGCGCGTCAACGAAGGCCGCTGGGAGCTCGTGGGCGGCATGTGGGTTGAGCCCGACCTGAACATGCCCGACGGCGAATCACTCGTCCGCCAGCTCCTCGTCGGCCAGGCCGCCTTCCGGAAGATCTACGGCCACACCGCGATGATCGGGTGGAATCCCGACTCCTTCGGCTATAACTGGCAGCTCCCGCAGATCTACAAACGCTCCGGCATCGACTACTTCGTCACGCAGAAGATGACTTGGAATGACACCAACAAGCTCCCCTTCAAGCTCTTCTGGTGGGAGTCGCCCGATGGCAGCAAGGTCCTCACCTACTTCCCCGACGACTACGCCAACCAGAACGTAGACCCGATTCGCCTTTCCAGAGACGTCGCCATCGCATCGCAACGCGCGCCTGGTATGCACGACATCATGGACCTCTTTGGCGTTGGTGATCACGGTGGCGGTCCCACGCGCACCATGCTCGATCAAGGCCTCCACTGGATGGAGCCCGACAAGGTCGGCGCTCGCTCAGAGTTCGGCACCGCCCTCCCCTACTTCCAGCGCGTCGAAAAGGAAGTCGCACCGGACTCACCAACCTGGAACTACACCACGCTCGCAGCCGGTAACACGGCGCTCCCCGCCCCGCCCGCGGGCGAGATCAGCGTTCCCACCTGGAACGACGAGCTTTATCTCGAATATCACCGCGGCGTCTTCACCACGCAGGCCCGTCACAAACGCAACATGCGCGACAGCGAAGAGCAGATGCTTAACGCTGAGAAACTGGCCTCGCTGGCATGGCTCGACGGTCGCGCCTATCCCGCCGACGAGCTCAACGACGCGTGGAAGCACGTCCTCTTCAATCAGTTCCATGATCTCGCTGCCGGCTCCGGTATCGGCACGATTTACAAAGAAGCCCAGAAGGACTACGACCAGGTTCGTTGGGCCACCAATGAAATCGCCGCCAACTCCATGAAGACCCTTGCCTCGCATATCAACACTGGCGGCAAAGGCGAACCAGTGCTCGTCTTCAACCCACTCGCATGGGAGCGCGGCGGCGTCGCTGAGGTCGCCGTGCAAATGCCGCGCGGTATCGACACCATCTCGTTGGAAGATGAGCGTGGCAACGTCGTTCCCTCGCAGATTCTTTCCAGCGACCTTCCAACCCACACGTTCCATCTGCTCTTCAGGCTCGGCAGTGTCCCCTCGATGGGCTACACCGTCATCCGTGCGGTCGAAGGTCAACACGAGTTCCACAGTGATCTCACCAGCTCCGGCTATATGCTGGAAAACTCCGCACTCCGCGTCACCGTTGATCCGAAAACCGGCTGCATTACCTCTCTTTTCGATAAGCGCGGTGGCTTCGAAGCACTCGCACCCAACTCCTGCGGCAACGAACTCCAGGCCTTTGCCGACAATCCGAAGAACTACGACGCCTGGAACATTGATCCGGGCACGCTCGATGCCGCTCCAACCCTGCTGCACGAAGCCGACGAAGTGAAGATGATCGAGACCGGCCCACTCCGCTCCGTCCTTCGCGTCACGCGCACCTGGGACAAATCGAAATTCATCCAGGATCTGATCCTCTACGCCGACTCCAACGAGCTCATCGTCCACAACAACTTCGACTGGCACGAGCAGCACATCCTCCTCAAGGCTGCTTTCCCGCTCGCCGCCACAAACAAATCAGCAACCTACGAAATCCCCTACGGAACGATTCAGCGACCAACCACTCGTAGCAACAGCTTCGAGAAGGCCCGCTTCGAAGTCCCCGCACTGCGCTGGGCAGACGAAGGCGATGCCGCCCACGGCCTGAGCCTCCTCAACAGCTCCAAGTACGGCTACGACGCCGTCGGCAACGTCCTTCGCCTATCTCTTCTGCGCGGCGCCACATGGCCCGATCCGGTCGCCGATCAGGGCACACAGATCTTCGACTACGCCGTCTACCCGCACATGGGCACGTGGCAAGCAGCCAACACGATGGCCCGCGGATGGGAGTTCAACTACAAGCTCCACGCAATGCAGGTGCCCTCACATGAAGGCGCCCTCTCATCCACTCACTCATTCCTCGGCGTGGACGGGACCCACGTCACCCTCACCGCACTGAAGAAAGCTGAGGACGGCAACGCACTCATCGCGCGTTTCTTTGAGTGGGGTGGCGAACCCGACAAGGTCACGCTCACTCTTCCCACGGGCGCCAAGTCAGCAACCCTCGTCAATCTGATGGAGAAGCCCGAAGGCGACCCTCTCATCATTACCGACGGCAAGGTAACCGTGCCGGTCGCCCCATATCAAATCCAAACTTTGCGCATCAATTACTAACCCGGTTGTCACAGGTAAGAAAGGGCCGCGCGCGGCCCTTTCTCTGATTCACAACCGTTCACGAGAGCGGTGGAACATTGATCTTCTGACCCGCCTGAATCTTGTTCGGATCGTTGATCCCGTTATGCTCCGCGATCGTCTCGTACTTGTTCGGATTGCCATAGAACTTCAGCGAGACTTTGCTGAGATTATCGCCACTTTTGATCGTGTATGGCTGGTCGTCGCCCCCCGTCACAGTCATCTGAACCTCAAAGTCCTGGTAGTTCGGATCCACTTGTTTGATCGTGTCCCACACACGGTTCGAGATCACCTTCGACGGCACCTCGCACTTCAGCACCAGCTTCTCGCCGTTCATGAAAACGCCGTCGAACTTTGTCCCATACTCATTGAAGTCAGAAATTACCTGACCAACCGGCGCATACTTCTGTTCCAAGGCTTTTTGATCTGCCATGGCTTGCTCTCCTTGATTGCGGTTGAAGACCTCAGCCCTCATCCGCATTGGATGCCGTCAACCTTCCACATTGCAACAAATTCAGCTCCCCAAACTCTTCGCCTCACGACTACCCCACCAGTTCCATCCGTTTCGCCGTGGACGTCATCGTCTCCAGCGCGCGATCGATCTGCCCGCGCGTATGCTCACTCGTCATAATGCAGCGCACACGCGCCTTGCCCTCAGGCACCGTCGGGAACGCAATCCCGGTCGCCATTACGCCCGCCTCAAAAAGCGCGCGGCTGAAGTCCATCGTCTTCCTTCCCTCGCCAATGATGATCGGCGTAATTGGCGTCTCACTCGCCGGTGTCGACCTCCCGCCGATATCAAATCCAGCAGCGCGCAACTGCTCCTGGAAGTACCGCGTGTTCGACCACAGCCTCTCGATACGCTCGGGCTCTTGCTCCAGAATGTCGAACGCCGCGATGCACGCCGCCGCAACGGCCGGTGGATGTGAGGTCGAAAACAGAAAGGGCCGCGCCCGATGGTACAGATAGTCGATCAGGTCGCGCGATCCGCACACATATCCCCCCAGCACACCAATCGCCTTCGACAGCGTTCCCACCTGCACATCCACGCGTTGTGTGCAGCCGAAGTGATCCACGCTCCCGCGACCATTGCGCCCCAGCACGCCCGACGCATGCGCATCATCCACCATCATGATCGCGCCATACCTGTCGCAGAGATCGCATAGCGCAGCCACAGGCCCGATGTCACCATCCATCGAGAACACGCCGTCCGTAATTACCAGCTTGCGTCCCGGTTCGTTCGCAACCTCTTTCAGCAGATCCTCGCAATGCGCAACATCCTTATGCCGAAATACCTTGATCTTCGCTCGTGACAGTCGTGCACCGTCGATGATGCTTGCGTGATTCAACTCGTCGGAAAGAATGAAATCCTCTTTACCGAGAATTGACGATACCGTTCCCGCATTCGCCGCAAATCCCGACTGAAAGACAACACACGCCTCCACCCCCTTGAACGCAGCGATCTTTTCCTCGAGTTCCATATGGATCTTCATTGTGCCTGCGATCGTCCGCACCGCGCCCGAGCCCACCCCATACTCCTTCGTCGCCGCGATTGCCGCCTCGCACAGCCTCGGATCGTTGCACAATCCGAGATAGTTGTTCGAGGCCAGATTGATCACCTCGCGTCCGTCATAGTGGCACAGCGGCGCCTGCTGATCATCCAGCACGCGCAGTCGGAAGTACGTCCCTTGCGCTCGCAGCGCGTCCAGTTGCGCGGCCAGGTGAGCAAGTTGAGGGCGCTTCGCAGTGACTTCGGTTATTGAGGAAAAAGTTGCCATAACCTCTTGATCCTAAACCTTTCTCTGCTCACTCAGGCAGCGGAATAACGTCTCACAAGCATCACACCTTTGGCGAAGTCGCACACACTGCAGGATTTTGACTTCACTCGCAGCGAGATCGCTGCCGCACTCTCAAACGAACGATGTTCGGAAGGAGAAACATCGATGACCCAGCGACTCCGGGCTCAACTTGCCGCGGTAACCTTTTTCGCCGCACTCGCGTTCACAGCAGGATGCAGAACTAACCCACAGAGCGCTGTCGATCAGGCCAAGGCACAGGCCGCCTCTTCGCAGACGCCGCAGCAGGTCCAGTACGTCGACAAGAATGGTGACACGGTAACGACCACAGTACAGCCTCCTGTCGCCGGTCAGCCGCAGCAGGTTGCAACGACCATCACGCCACCGCCCCCCGGACCCAAGCCTCGCCAGACGAATCCCGTCGTCACACCGCTCGGGTCTGCACCCGGCACACCCGCAGGACCCGCAGCCAATCAAGCCGCCTATGACGCGAATGCAGGCCAGCCTGGTGCTGCACCGCCTCCACCCACCGGCGCTTCTGCGCAACCCGGAGCTCCACCGTACAGCCTCACCGTACCTGCGGGCACCGAGCTTGCCGTGCGCGTCAATGAACGCATCGACGTCAAGCACGCCGTCCCTGGTGAACAGTTCACTGGCGAAATCGTCGAGCCCGTCACGAGCAACGGCGCTGTTCTCATTCCGCGCGGAACTCCTGTGCGCGGACGCATCGACGAAGCACACCGCCGCGGCCATTTTAAGGGTCGCTCCGTTCTCGAACTCCGTCTCGTCTCGATGACACTGAATGGCAACGAATACGGCCTCGATACACACGACACCGTCCGTTCAAAGAAGGGTAAGGGCAAGCGCACCGCAGGCTTCATCGGTGGTCTGACGGGTGCCGGCATGCTGATCGGTGGCCTTGCCTCAGGCGGCGTTGGCCTCGCCATCGGTGGCGCGTCCGGTGCGGGTGCCGGCACGTTGCTGGCAGGCACTACCGGCAATCGCGACATCGTGATCCCTGCGGAGAGCATCGTCCACTTCCGTCTGGCCGATCAGCTCGTCGTACAAAGCCCCTCGTAGTCCATTGCGAAAAATGAAGGGCCTGCCTCGCGCAGGCCTTTTTGCTTTTCACCGACCGCTTCGAACATTCAGCAGAATCTTGCTCGCCTCGCCTGACTCCAACAGCTTCATCGCCTCATCAAATTTCGCCAGCGGCAACCGATGCGTAATCACCGGACTGAGATCAACCCGCAGATCTTTCATCAGCGCCTCCGCTTGAAACCATGTCTCGTACATCTTGCGGCCGTTGATCCCATGCACTGTCGCGCCTTTGAAGATGATCGCATTCGCGATCTCCATACCGGGCGCGGCATTCGCTTTGACAAGGGCTTGCATCGTGCGAGGTAAGGTATTGATGGCGACTCTCCTGAGGCTCGCGTTTCTGGACACAAACACCCTATCGTAGCTCGTCTAGATGAGAAATCGCCCCCATTGGCGTTGCTAATATCGCCCACGCAGCCTTGACAGCGTCCTTCGGTCTCGTTTATCCGGGCGGCTGTCAGGCAGGCGCTCCCAGGCTGTCATTGCCTTGCGCTCCTCCGAAGCCTTCGCCCGCGCCTCCCTGCTCTCCTCCGACTCGCGATACAGCGCCTGCGCCACCGCCGCCGGGCCACGCGCCTCACTCAGTCCCAGGACATCTACTTGAAACTGCCCACCCTCGGTCGTAATCAACAACTGACTGCCCACATGAATCATCCGCGCAGGCTTCACCGGCTGGCCGTTGCTCGCCACGCGTCCCAGCTCACACGCCCGCGCAGCCAAGGCCCGGGTCTTGAAGAACCGCGCTGCCCATAGCCACTTATCCAGCCGAACTCCGTCCATGCCTCATTCTCTCCCGAACCAACATTCGGCACGCGGGACGAATCCCCAACCTCATGCGTCTGGATACACTAAGACCATGCTGCGACTGTCGGCGACTCTCGCATTGCTCCTGACACCTGCGGCGATCGTCCAATCGCCCGCGCAGTCGCCCACCGGGCAAACGACTCCAACCTCCGACACCAACCCCAGCGCCACGATCAGCGTTCGCTCATCGCTCGTCGTCGTTCCCGCACTCGTCAAAACCAAATCCGGCCAGCTCGTCTTCACTCTCAAGGCTGATGACTTTACCGTCAAAGACGACGGCATCCCGCAGAAGCTCCAGCTCGAAGAAGACACCGACGCACAGCCGCTCGCACTTGTTGTCGTCGTCGAAGTCGGCGGTGACGGCATCCGCTATCTCGATGAATACGGCGACCTGGGTCCGCTCCTCGACGCCATTGTCGGCAACGTCCCGCACCGCGTCGCGCTCGTCGACTTCGACAGCGACCCCGAGCTCCTCCATGGCTTCACGTCCGACCTCAGCAAGATCGTCACCGAACTCAATCGCATCGAGTCTGGAAACCAAGGCGCGTCCGTGCTCGACGCAATGTCCTTCGCTGTGAATCTTTTACGCAAGGAGCCGCCCACTTACCGCCGGGCGATTCTCCTGCTCAGCGAAACTCTCGACCAGGGCAGCCACATCGACCTCACCGAAGCCCTCCACGAGCTCAGCGACACCAACACTTCCATCTACGCGCTCTCTTTCCCAAGCACAAAGACCCAAATCAAGAACGAGGCGCACAAGTTCGGATACAACGGCGGACTCCCTCCTGGACCCGAGCACGGCTGCTTCAGCCGCGACCCCAACGCCCCTCCCCACACCACCGAGAGTCGCGGCGAGCAGGACTTCGACTGCCTCGCCGAACTGCTTCCTCCCCTTCGCCTCGCGAAGATGGTAGAGATCGCTACGCGCAACAGTCTTCGCAAAAATGTCCCCGAAACCTGCGCCCGTCTCAGCGGCGGCGAGTACTTCAGCTTCAAGGACCCAAAGTCCCTTCGTCGCGGTCTCTTCACCATCAGCAACGATGTCCCCAACCGCTACGTTTTAACCTTCCGTCCGCAGTCACCACACCCCGGCCTTCACGCGCTCACCGTCGAGCTCAACGGCCGCCCCGACCTTCGTCTCGACGCGCGCACCGAGTATTGGGTCGACGAGCCCTCAAATACTGCTCCAGCGCCACCTCCTTCGAAGTAAGCTGGTCCCTGCAGGCGCACTCCCCGGAAAACCTCTATGAACAACGGCATTCGAAGCCTAACCGCCCGCCACACCGTCGAAGAACTTGTCGAGCGCCTGACCTTGGTGCTTGCCGAAAAGAAAATCAAGCTTTTCGCGGTCGTCGATCACTCCGCCGAAGCCAGCACCGTCGGTCTGCAAATGCCCACGACAAAATTGCTCATCTTCGGCAGCCCGAAGGCCGGCACACCGGTGATGCTCTCCTCGCCCAGCGCCGCCCTCGATCTTCCCCTGAAGATTCTCCTTGTTCAGGAACCGGACGGCACAACGCTGGTCTCCTGGAACGACGCAACCTGGTTGCAGCAGCGGCACGACTTCGCACCAGAGCTCATCGCAAACCTCGCTGCGGTCGAAGCGCTCGCGCACAAAGCCGCAGAGTAGCAATCAACCCGCGACGTGCCTCGTCACCATCTCCGCAGCGCTCTCCTGCACATCCGCATCGTCACCAAATCCCGCCAGCCACTCAATCTGCTTGTCGCGGCGAAACCACGTCATCTGCCGCTTCGCATAGTTGCGATGCCCCTGCTGCGCCGCCGCAATCGCCTCAGCGCGCGTCATCTCTCCACGCCACACCGCGACAGCCTGCGCGTATCCGAGCGACCCCAGCGCTTTGCATGCATCGCCGTAACGCGCCCGCGCAGCCGCCGCCTCTTCCAGCAATCCCTCATCAAACATTCGGGCCGCGCGCTCATTGATGCGCGCATACAGCTCCACGCGCGGCGGATTCAACCCCATCTGCAGTACACGAAATCCCTGCAGTCGATCGCGGCCCATCTGCCACTGCTCACTCTGCGGCTGCCGCACTGCCAGCGTCACCTCCACGCTGCGAATCATCTTCGGCACATCATTCGGATGAATCGCTACCGCTGCTGCCGGATCCACTCGTTTCAGCAGTCGGTGTAAATACTCTGACCCGTACCTCGCCACTCGCTCCCGCAGCCGCTCGCGCAGCTCGTCGTCGCGCGACGGTGCTGGCGCCAGCCCTTCCAGCAGCGCGCGCAGATATAGTCCCGTTCCTCCTGTCACAATCGGCAATCGCCTGCGCGCTTGTATCTCCGCAAGTGCAGCCCGTGCCGCACGCGCATAATCTCCCGCCGTCGATGGCTGATCTGCATCCAGAATGTCGATCGCATGATGGGGTACCCGGGATTGCTCCACAGCCGTTGGCTTCGCGGAGCCTATATCCAGACCCCGATACACCGCCACCGCATCGCAGCTCACGATCTCGCCGTCGAACTGCTCCGCAAGTTTCAACGCCAGCAAAGTCTTGCCGCTCGCCGTCGGTCCTACGATGACGACCAGCGGATGACCGCTCTCTACCACTGGCGCCACCACCCCGGAACAAATAACCGTCCGAAGCCTGCCCTCACAAGACTTGCAATCAGGATCACCACAGCCAGCAGAATAAGCCCGCGCAGCAAACTCAGCTGTTCCCATCGCACGCGCGTCTTCAGCGTGTCGAGACGTGCACTTTCACGCCGCTGCTCCCGCTCGGTGAGCGCAGGAGGGCGCGGCGGCTCTGCATGACGGCCCGCACTCCGCATCAGCCATCACTCCGGTTGCTTGTTGACATAGTAGTGAATGCGAAGCTCCAGGTTCGGTCCATGGAACTGCGAGGGCAACGGAGGAAACTGTCCTTCGCTCGTAATCGATCCCCACGCCGATCGGTTGATCGCATCATCATGCGTCGAGCCATCCAGCCACATCCCCCCAATTCTCCCATCCGGCAGAATCGTAAACCGGACCAGCGTCTCGCCCTGTTTCGAAAGAGGTGGCTTGGCCTCTTCCGGGATAAGCGGAAGCCAGTTTCTATAAATATCTGCTAGCAGACGACGCAAATAGGGATTGAAGTTCACGCCCTGCGTATCCGAGAGAATCTCTGCTCCACCCATATTCAGCGGGGATGCCCCGTTCCCTCGCGCGCCATACCCGCCACCGCCCGGATTGCGCGCCGCATTGCGGATTGCATCCTGCACCGAACTCTGAGCGGAGTTATTGCTGTTGAAGCCGGGCTTCGAGTTTGGTTGCGGCGTCGGCGCCTCTGCCACGACTGGCGGTGTCGCTCTCGGCGTCGGCTGCGGCGCGTTCGGAAGCGGCAGGGCGGGCGCAGGCGCGGGTGGCGCTGCACTCGTAAGCGGCGGCGCTGGCGCCGGCGCAACCTTCGGCGTCTCCGCCGGCGCAGATGGCGGCGGCGGCTCCATCGAACGGAGATGCTCCAGCGTGCGATTGTCGACCTTTGGCTGCGGCCGGGGCACGGACGGCGGCGGCGCGTGTAGCGAAGGCATGTTCAACTGCGTCAGCTCGCGCTGTTTCAGCACCTCGAACGGCGTCACTAGTTTCGGCGCATGCCAAAGATACCGCGGCCCGTAGAGAACAACCCACGCAATCGCAATCCAGATGAACAGCGAGATGTAGATCGACTCGCGAAAGCGGCTGCGCGCACGCTCATCCTCAATCGAATCCAGCAGATGGATCAGTTCGTGCGCATCCAACTCGCCATACCGGCTTGTACGGAAGCGCATCTGCTGTTGTGAAGGTCCACCGTCACCGTCGCGGGGAACAAAGCTCAGAGGGGCGTCAGGCGCCGGCTTCGGCGTGGACTCGCCGGGCTCTGGCTCTGGGTGTGGCTTTTCCGGGTCGGTAGGAGTTATCAAATGCATCGTCGAGGCACTTCGTCTGTGACGGACAGGCGGACGGAAATGTTGCGGTCCAGTATTGCCGCCGGTGAAAACCGTCGCCAGACCGAGCCGATGCTGGCTCCTCTATTCTCTCATCTTTCACCCGCCGCACACTCGGCAGCCGGAGCTTTCGGCACACCTCGGCTATCCTCGGTAAATGCAAGAAGCAGCTCCTTCTCTGACGGGTCGAACCGCGGTGGTGATTACGGCCAGCGATCGCTGCGCTGCCGGAACTCAAACCGATCTCTCCGGCCCCCTGCTTGTGCGGCTATTGTCTGAGGCTGGCGCGCAAGTTGTTGATTCGAAGGTCGTCCCTGACGATCGCAATCTGCTTGTCGCCGCACTGCGAAACGCCGCTCAATATGCAGATCTCATACTAACCACAGGGGGCACAGGCCTGGCAGAGCGTGACCTGACTCCCGAAGCCACACTCGCGGTCAGTGATCGCCTTGTTCCCGGAATAGCTGAACAGATCCGCCTGCGCGGTGCTGAGCAGACACCCTTTGCGGCTCTTGGCCGCGGCATCTGCGGCATAGCGGGCAGAGCGCTCATCGTCAACCTTCCGGGGAGCCCTGCGGGCGCAGAGAGCGGCCTCCGCGCCATCCTGCCGCTGCTTCCCCATGCCCTCGCGTTGCTGGCCGGCCACACCGAGCATCGAAACTAGACGACTGAAGTCTTAACTGGTCGGACGCGCTATTCCCGAACAGTAGAATGGGTATTTGTGAAACTTGGACCGATAGCGCTGCTGCATAAGTTCTCCGGAATGCTCTTTGCGGTCATGAAACCGCTGGGCATCTGGGGGGTGGGTGGCTTGGCGCTGATCGACTCCGCGCTCATACCGATCCCCGTCTCGATGGACGGCGTTGTCATCGGTTACGTCGCCACAAACCACCAGCGTTTCCTCATCTACTGCCTCATCGCCGCAGCGGCCTCGGCCATCGGGTCACTCGTGCCATTCTTCATCGGCCGCGCCGGCGGAGAACTCTTCCTGCTCAAACGCATCAACCGTGAACGCTATGAGCGCATGCGTGATCGCTTTGAGAATCAGGAGTTCCTGGCGATGATGATCCCCGCGATGTGCCCACCGCCGTTCCCGCTCAAGCTCTTCGAGTTCGCCGCCGGCGTCTTCGAGATGAAGCCCGTTGCCTTCGTCCTCGCGATCTTCTGCGGCAAGCTGACTCAGTTCGTCGTGGCTTCCCTGCTCTACATCTGGTTCGGGCCGAAGCTTTTTCACTCGACCCGCAGGTTCTTCCATGAGCACATCGCCATAGCGATCGGGCTCATTTCGGCAGCACTCTTCCTGATTGCGCTCTATATGATCCGCAAAGTGTTCGACCGGCGCCGTGGGGTTCGGCTGCCGGTCGAAGAAGAGGCGTAGGGGCCAACGTTTGTCAGGCGAGTGGCTGATTGCTGTGCGTGTGCACAGCGTCGGTCAACTTCGCAGCGAGGACGGGCAAACCGAAGAGCGCGGCAGACAGCACTCCGGTCGAAATCAGGTCGTTCGCGTAGAAGGGCAGTGCAGCCACGTAGCAGGCCGTGAGGCCTGACGCGCTGTGCGGGTACATGCCGCTTCCGAACCAGACCACGAGATTGCTGAGCAGGAAGAAGCTGCTCGCAGACGCAAGGACGCCAGCCAGGACACGAAGCACCGTCACCTTGCGCAGCAGTCCACTCGCAAGCAGGCAGACGGCGGCGTACCAGGCCCAGGTGACGAGATAGCCCTTGAGCTCGAACGGGAAGCCGTAGACGAAGCGGGTCAGGCAGAAGTCGGTCGCCGCGAGGATGGCGACGGCGGTTACGGCCTGCCAGCGGGGGCGGCGGGAGCCGAAGAAGAGCAGGCCTGCGCCGACGGCGGTAAAGTTCATGCCGGTACCATGCAGTGCATGGGGAATGAAGCGGCTGAGCGCGGCGAAGATGAGAATGATGTAGGCGATCATAGGCAGTGCCTTGGGAACGAGATTGCGGGCAGAAGAGCCCTGAAATGGATTGTAAGCCAGCGGCTACTCGTAGTAGCGGGCGAAGCTCGTGTCGGTTTCCCAGATGGTGCAGTCCTTTACGCGGACGCGACCAGAGGTCATCTCGAGAAGCTGCGCCGCGGTGCGGTCGAAGAAGTACTTGGCGATGTTCTCAGCCGACGGGTTCACGGTGGTGAACGGCTCGAGGTCGTTGATCATGTAGTGGTCGAGGTAGTGGATGGTGGGCTGCAGAATCTGCTTGAGGAGCTTGAAGTCGAGGAGCAGGCCGTTGGGCTCGAGGTTCTCGCCGACGAGGGTGATCAGGACGCGGTAGTTGTGGCCGTGCGGGTTCTCGCACTTGCCGTAGTAGTCGCGAAGGTAGTGACCTGAGGAAAAGGTGTCCTGCACCGTCACTTCATACATCGTCCCAACTCCGATCACGGACCGCAGAAGCGATCGTTTTTGATTCTACCGGGGTTCCCTCCCCCCTCCCCCCGGTTTTTGCGCAAAGTCTTCCAAATAGATACTTTAGGTCCGGACCTTAAGTGACCCACGGATTAAACTCGCTGGCCCGGCGAGGGCGCCGGGCCGAATCCTTCCGATACTTCCAGTTTATCGTGCCCGTCAAGAAGGGTCTGTGGATTACGGGCGGCGGCGGCGGCGGCGGCGACGCTGTTCGGTGGACCGTCGCTCGGCCTGTTCGAAGAGCTGGGAGAGGACGCCGCCGAGGGCGACCACAAGGCCCACGAAAACCAGCGCCATGGAGGTGGTGCGCCACAGACGGACGTCTCCGGGGGAACCCGGGACCTGCGCGACGTTGGTGAAGGAGAGTGCGAAGGAGATGAGGGCGAGGATGCCGATGGTGGCGGCGAGGATATAGAGATTGCGTCCCATGGGGCCAGGATTCAGTTTAGCCCCTCACCGGCTGGAAATTGCTGCTCGCTTGGTGCTCCGGGAGTCTATGCTCCATGGTGAAAGCCTGATGCGACTCTGCAGCCAGGAGGCTGGATTGGACGAGAGCAAGAGCAGCTCTTCGATCGCAAAGCCTGCGGAATTTTTCATTGGGCTTGTTGATCTTTTCTCGATACTGCTGCCAGGCGGAATCGCGACGGTCGGTCTCTATGGTCTCTACCTCAGTGCGAGACCCGGACCGGATTTCGGAATATTGCAGCGGGGGTTCCCGGAGGGATCCTATTGGCCCTTCTGGCTGGCGCTCGCGGTCGCGTCCTATCTTCTCGGACATTTCATCTTCCTGCTGGGAAGCGTCTCTTTGGACAATCTCTACGACGCGATCTACAGGCGGAGGAAGCGAGAGTCTGACGCCATACAAAACCGGGCGCGAACGCTTTTATCCACGGTGATGGGATTACAGCGAGACGAGGTCGATTCCGCGCTGCAATGGGCAACCACATTCGGACGCATGAGGGTCCCATCGGCGATGGTGGAAGTAGATCGACTCGAGGCAGACTCCAAGTTCTTTCGCAGCCTGAGTGTTCTTCTCGTTCTTGCGGACGCGGCAGCCACATTCCACGTCGCCTCCTCAATGTTGCGACGAATGTTGGTCCTCGCTCTTCCTCTCCTGGCATTTCTGATGACAATCATGATGGGCCGATGGCGGGATCGAGAGGCCCGAATCAGGAAACTTGCGTACCGGCTCTATGAAAAGAGAGTGCAATCCGGGGAGGCGGCGGCTGACGGGGCCTCGGAGGACTGGAGCAGCGCAACCGGACGAATCGAACTGACCGAGCGCATTACAGCAGCGATTCTGATTTTCGCGGTTTGCGGTCAGGTCGTGCTTGGGATCGTCTGGACTCCAGGGCCGAAGGCACTTTTGCATCTGGTGGCAGGAGCGCTGTTGTTCCTCTCAGTATGGCGGTTCATGGAACGCCGAATTAAGCGAACGGTGCTGACCTATCGGCTCTTTGTCGCTTCCTGCCTGCCTGACTCCGGAATCAGCGAGCCCTAAGGCCTACCGATTGGCCGGCTTAACTTCACTCAGTCTTCGGCAGAGCGGAACCCCCTCATCGCCTTCGCGATGAAGGGGTACCGGGTTGTAAATTTCCGACGCTCAAACAGGCGCTATGGAACGGTATAGCTTCCTGAGGCGAGAACGCCGAAGCTGGCTGTTACATTGTCGCGGTCGATGAACTCTCCGACCTCTACCGGCGATGAAGGCGAACCGATCCCGCCTTTCACGTCGATCTGCTTCTGGTCAAACACTCGGTCGGGCGGGTAGGTATAGATGTAGGCCGGAACGGTGAGTGCGGAATAGCCCGGGACGCCGTTGACGGTCTGCTCGCCATAGAGGGCGTGGAAGTCAAACTTGACGTTGTTGAGAATCATGTAGTCGATGAAGACACACTCCACCGGCGCGCCGCTCTTTCCGTTGAGCAGACACGCATTTTGACCTGGGTCAAAGGTGACGTGGTACTGCACATGCACGGAGCCCATGTACAAGGCGCCTGCGGCGTGGGTTGTGGCTCCAGTCCCAGCCCATCCTCGCCTGCTTGCGGTGCATGTGTTGCCGGTTGCAGCCGTGCAGAGGATTTCCTCGTTGTCGATAAGAAGGATCATCCCGGGCTCAACGGTTGCCGCTGTCACGGAGCCCGTCACATTGGGAGTGACGGTGAAGCTTTGCTGAGTGGCGTCGAGTGATGTAGCCAGCGTGCCGAAGGGGAACTGGCAGTCGTGATTGATCCTGGTCATCGACGAATGGCCGGTGGAACTGAAATTTGTCCAACCGGGACTGTGCTGCCCGTTATACTGCCAGCCGCCATCAATGATGGAGCACTGGAACGACGCACCCAGGTAGCCGTAGGTTGGGATGGTCAGGTTCCAGGAGTTCATGTCGAGCTCCCAGTTCTCGACGTTCGCGGGATTGATCGACGATGTGTATTGGGGCCAGATGTAAAAATCCTGGATCATCGACGTGCAACTGTCGCACCCGCCTGGCGTACCGCTGGATACGTTGTAGGGCCATAGCACCTGCAGTCCATTACCGGCGCCGGGAAGATTTTCAGTGGTCATGTTGAAGTTGGTTGCGGTACTGCTGCCGGTAACCGAAGGAAGCGGTTGGTTTGGCACCATCCCAATCGCTGTGGGGATTCCGCAGACGCCCTGGCTGCATTTGTTGTTGCCAGCCCCGTATTGGACGTGAGGCGAGTTGTAGAACGAGGTATACGGAGCCGATTGTGCAGCGCTGCTTGACAGCACCGTCTTGAAGTGGCTGGGGTTGACCTGGCCGTTCTGCACCGCGACGCCTGTTGCTCCGTTGCTCACCATCTGCACGGCTGCCGCATTGATTACGGTGCCGGGATCCACGGGGACTGGAGTGCCGGTGTACTCGATAGAAGCCTCTGTCGCGGTAGAGCCGTCCAGCGTGTAGAAGATGCTGGCGCCGGGCAGCGAGGTCGATATGGTGACCGCGCCGTCAGAGTAGGTGAAGGAAAGTTCGCTCGCCGTCCCCGCTGTGTAGTGATTGCATGCGGTATTGCTGGGAGGATGGCTGGAAGATGTCGCGTTGGTGCAGATTGTCTGAGTCGCGGCCTGATCCATATCGATATGGATAGGGCGCGTGTATGGGTTGGACGGCGTACAGCTGCTGTCCTTTTTGCTGTAGCAATACTGGATCGAGGCGCCCGACGTTAAGTCCGTGATTGTAGTGTTCATCGGATTTACATAGGTGCCGGAAGCAAGGGTTATGACGGGGGTCGCGGTTTGTGCGGGGGCGGCCGTGTAATACGCGCATACAGTTGAACTTGTACTGTCGCCGGAGGCTGTCGCATTCGCGCAGATCGATTCCGTTGTTGCAGGGTTCACATAGATGGAGCCCGTGTAGGCGGTGGCCGGGACACAGGCGCCGGTTCCGGTGTAGCACCAGGCGATCGAGGCTCCCGGGGTGGAGTCGGTGATCGTAGTGCTCGTGGGCATCGCGTAGGTGCCCGTGGCGAGGGTTATGACCGGAGCCGCGGTAATATCAGCGCGGCTGGAAATTGCACACCCGATGAATGTGAACAGCACAAGACATGCCGAAACGAGTTTCACGTTAGCTCTCCTAAGACGCGATGTGCAAAGTCGAGGCTCGAGTGAGTCCGAGGACTTGGCTGCGGCAAGGAGACGCCTTGAAAGACAGAAAAACTACGTTCGGCAGGTTTGGATATTAGATTGAATGGGTTTGGCGCGAGGTTTGAGATGTTAGCGGCATCCCCTAACGTGCGTCGCCGCTGATTGTTCAAGGTTTACTGAATCTACGGTCACTTTACGGTTTAGATTACTTCCCGGTGCAGAAGCCACGCTACGGGGTGCAGATTACGCCTGATCGATGCCGCCTGCTGCGGACAATCTCGCGACCGGCTCGGCGCAATCCTCAGTTTTCGAAGAAGCGTTCGACTTCGGTGATGTCGTCGGTGCGGCGGTAGGGTGGGAGGGAGTCGAGGAAGGTGGCGCCGTAGCGCGTGGTGCGGATGCGCGAGTCGAGCAGCATGAGGACGCCGCGGTCTGTGAGCGAGCGGATGAGGCGGCCGAAGCCCTGCTTGAGTGCGATGACCGCCTGGGGGACCTGGAGGTCGTTGAAGGCGTTGCCGCCGGCGGCGGCGATGGCGTCGGTGCGGGCCTTCATGATGGGGTCGGAGGGAACGGCGAAGGGGAGCTTGTCGACGATGACGCAGGAGAGCTGCTCGCCCTGGACGTCGATGCCCTGCCAGAAGGACGAGGTGCCGAAGAGGACGGCGTTGGGCGTTTCGCGGAACTGCTGAAGCAGGAGGTGGCGTGGGGCTGTGCCTTGCAGGAGGAGTGGGTAGGGGAGCTCGCAGAGGAGGCGGTCGTGGAGCTCGCGCATCTGCGAATAGCTGGTGAAGAGGCAGAAGGCGCGGCCGCGGGTGATCTCGAGGACGCGGCGGATCTTTTCGGCGGCGTGGGGGAGAAAGTCCGGGTGG
>DATNGO010000041.1:0-6173 GCA_035605855.1 Acidobacteriaceae bacterium
CGCCGGCGAAGACGAGGTGGTGCGTGCTCCACAGGATGACGATGAGCAGCGACTGAAAGATGAGCCCCAGCAGAGCGCCGATGAGCAGCCAGTACAAGCGACGAGGCGTGCGCGCGAGACCGTAATCGAAGGCGCTGCGGTTCTCGATGCGGCTCATGATCCAGGTGGCGAAGAAGACGAAGCCAAACTGCAGCCACTCGGTGATAGTCGAACTCAGCGGTGAGATCTCGTCTACCACCGCGGGGTGGGGGGAGGTTTTTGCATCTGCGAAGTGGCTGAGGACCATGAGCAGCAATATCGGAGTAAGGATCGCGAGATAGAGCAGGAGCCTCCAGAAAGGCCGCAGTCCGTCCGGGCCGAGGAAGAGACTGTTTCTCTGGAACTCGTCGCCGTTTGTGGAGAGATCGGAGGGACCTGCAGTCGGTGAGGGTTCGGTCATGGCCCTTCTCTATAAAAAGAATCTTGCAGCATCATACGGTTGCGGGCTCCCAACGGTTCCAGTTCTTTCGTCTATGCTGAAGACTTGTGAGTCTCCGGAGGTCCTGATCGTTTGAACTGCCGCGTCTTCTACCACGACAACTGTTTTGACGGAGCCTGTTCAGCTTCGCTGTTCACGCGTTTTCATCGCGAGTGCATCGGCACGGCCGGCACGTTCGACTACCAGGGACTCGTACACCGCGCGGGCTCGCTCTATGACGAAAGCTGGTTCGAGAACGCGGGCGAGAATGCGATTGTCGACTTCAAGTATTCGGCCTCGCCGCGTGTGACGTGGTGGTTCGACCATCATCTGTCGGCGTTTCTCACGCCGGAGGATGAGGCGCACTTCCGCGCAGGCCAGAAAAATCCCGACGGCACTCCGGGGCCGCAGGCGATGCGGCAGTTCTTCGATCCGAGCTACACGAGCTGCACGAGCTGGATCGCGCACATCGCGAGCACGAAGTTCGGTATGGATGTCGCGCCGCTCAAGGAACTGATCTACTGGGCGGACATCGTGGACGGCGCAAAGTACGAGAGCGCGGAATCTGCCGTGGAGATGGCCGCACCGGCGATGAAGCTGACGATGGTCATCGAGAGCGCGACGGACTCGGCGCTGGTGCAGAGGATTATTCCGCTGCTCACCTCGATGCCGCTCGAGAATGTGTTGGCGCAGCCGTTTGTTCAGGATTTGCTTGGGCCCCTGCTGGCCAAACACCGCAGAGACATCGAGCTGATTCGCGAGCGCTCAACGTGTGAGCGCGGCGTGATTACGTTCGACATCACCGATCAGCCGACGGAGGGTTACAACAAGTTCATCCCCTACTTCCTGCATCCAGGCGCGACCTACAACGTCGGTCTGTCGAAGTCGAGCTTCCGGACGAAGGTGGCGGTGGGAACGAATCCGTGGACGAAGAAAGCGGCGAGCGAGCTCGCAAACGTCGCGGCCATTTGCGAGCGCTATGGCGGCGGCGGGCACGCGCGCGTGGGTGCGATCAGCTTTCCAGTGGATCGTGAGGCAGAGGCGCGCGCGGCGGCGAAGGAGATTGCCGAAGAGCTGCGGGCGCGGGTGTAATCATGCAAACCCACGTCTCAGAATCGAGACGTGGGGCACCCGGCGCGGCTTAGGCCTCCGCGCGGCAGCCCCGCGGCTTGCAATCCAAGCGAACTATCGCGGGTGCAGCTTTGTTATGTCGTTGAAGATCACGAAGACCGCGAAGACAATCAGGCAGACGAAGGCGACCTGGTAGACGCGCTCCTTGATCTCCTGGTTGAGATCGCGGCGCATGATCGACTCGATGGCGAGGAACAGAATCATCCCGCCGTCAAGAATCGGAATGGGCAGCAGGTTGAAGATACCGAGGTTGAGCGAGATGGTGCTCATCAACCGTACCAGCGTCCAGAAGCCGAGCTTGGTGGCGATGTCGATCTGCTGCGCGATGCCGATGGGGCCTGAGAGCGAACGCACGGAGACCTGGCGCGTGAACATCCCCTTCAGCACGCGGATGATCAGCGTGGAATCGTCCCGGTTGTCCTTGAAGGACTGAACGATCGCCTCCCCGAGAGGAAGCTCGATGACCTTCACGGGCGGGTTCTCATTCTGGAAGCCGAGGCGATACTGTATGTCGCCCTGGCCGTTGTCCAGCTTCTGCGGTGTGATGTTGAAGGTCAGGGGCTGCCCGTTGCGCGAGACGTAGACCGTTGACGGCAGGCCATTGCGATCTTTGAGATACGCGAGCAGCGTGTAGACGGAGTGCAGCTTCAGGTCGTCGATCTGCGTGACCTGGTCGCCGGCGCGAAGTCCGGCGTGGGCCGCGGGATCACCCGGCGAGACATTGAGCACACCCAGAGAGGGCTGCATCGCGGGATAGATGCCGAGCGAAAGAAAATCGTCGATGCCGAACTCGCCATCGTTGCCGGTGTAGGCAATACGCAGCGTCGTCTCGGTCTGCTGACCGTTGTGTGTGAAAGCAATCGGCACAGTGCCGTTCATGTGCAGGTTGCAGTCGATCAGAATGCGTTCCCAGGACGGGTTCTGGTCCTGCGCGAAGCGCGTGATGACGTCGCCTGGGGCGAGCCCCAGCTGCGCTGCCTGGGAGCTCTGCGACACGTAGTCGACGACCGCGGGCCCCTCGAGGTACTGGTCGACCTCGTGGTGGAACATGCCGACGACGGCGAGCAGCACGAACGAGAGCACGAAGTTCGCAAAGGGCCCCGCGAGCGCGATGAGCACGCGCTGCCAGCGCGGGTGTGCGTTGAACTCGCCGGGGTCGCCGCTGGGCAGTTCGCCGGGTGTGTCGCCTGACATCTTGACGTAGCCGCCGAGCGGAAGCAGGGAGAGACGATAGTCGGTTTCCCCGCGGCGCCAGCCGAAGAGACGAGGACCGAAGCCGATGGAGAAGGTTTCCACACGTACGCCACAGAGCTTGGCGACGGCGAAGTGCCCGAACTCGTGCACGAGCACCATGATGCCGAGCACGATGCCGAACTCAACAAGGACCAATAGAAGATGCATAAGGGAAGTGAAAAGACCTCAGTGGGTGATGAGATGCGGGTGATGCTGCTCAATCACCTGCTCAGCGAGAGCACGTGCTCTTTGATCCGACCGGAGCACCTCGAGAATAGAGGCCGGCGAGGCGGATGCCGTTGATGCAAGCACAGACTCGATTGTACGTGGAATGCCAGGGAAGGAAAGTCGCCCGGAAAGGAAGGCGGCGACCGCGACCTCGTCGGCGGCGTTGAGTGCAATGCAGTGCGCCTGGGAGGCGGCTGCAGCCTCATAGGCGAGCCGTAAGCACGGGAAACGTTCGAGATCGGGGGGCTGGAAGTCGAGCTGTTTCAACGCGGTCATGTCGAACGTGAGGTCGCTGGCGATGCGCTCGGGCCAGGAGAGCGCGTAGAGAATCGGCAGGCGCATGTCGGTGACAGAGATCTGCGCGAGGATTGAGCCGTCGACGTATTCGACGAGCGAATGGATGGTGGACTGCGGATGCACGGTCACCTTCACCTGCGACGGCGGCAGGTTGAAGAGGCGGCAGGCTTCGATGATCTCGAGTCCTTTGTTGAGCATCGTCGCGGAGTCGACGGTGATGCGCTGGCCCATGACCCAGGTGGGGTGCTTGAGCGCCTGGGCGGGCGTGATGTGCTCGAAGTCTGGCAGCGGGGTGTTGCGGAAGGGGCCACCGGAGGCGGTGAGCCAGATGCGGCGGACCTCGTTGGGTGCGCCGCCGCGGAGGCACTGATGGATGGCGTTGTGCTCGCTGTCGATGGGCAGCAAGGCAACGCCGCGCTCGCGGGCGGCGGCCAGGATCAGGTCGCCCGCGGCGACGAGGCACTCCTTGTTGGCGAGGCCGACGGTTTTTCCGGCGAGGACTGCGGCGTAGGTGGCCTCGAGTCCAGCGACACCGACGATGGCGGAGACGACGAAGCTGGCCTCGGGCAGTGTGGCGACGCGAACGGTGCCGGCGGTGCCGTGGACGATCTCGGTGGTGATTCCGGTGGACTTCAGACGAGCGCGGAGCTGATCGGCGAGGCGCTCGGTGGCGATGGAGACGACCTGCGGGCGCCAGCGCACGCACTGGTCTACCGTCGCCTCCAGATTCGTGCCGGACGCGAGAGCGATGGGCTGAAAGCGATCTGGATAGGACTCACAGAGGCTGAGGGTTGACTGACCGATGGAGCCGGTGGAGCCGAGGATTGCAATCTTCTTCACTAAGCTATTTTCGCAGACGCTGAAGGCTATTTTTCGAGAGACGCCGAGGGCTATTTTTCGAAAGACGCTGAGGGCTCTTTTTGCAGAGACAGGTTTCTGAAACTTGAGGTTAGAAGCTGCCGAAAGAGAAGAACTCGCGGGCGACGAGGACGAACCAGAGGACGGGGGCGGCCAGGAGGAGGGCGTCGATGCGATCGAGGATGCCGCCGTGGCCGGGAAGGAGGGTGCCGGAGTCCTTGACGCCGGCGCCGCGCTTGAGGGCGGACTCCAGGAGGTCGCCGAACTGGGCGGCGGCGTTGAGCAGCACGGCGAGGAGAACCCATTGCCACCAGGGAGCGTTGGTGTGCAGGCGGGTGAAGCTGGAGCCGTGGGTGGTGAGCCAGTCGCCGTAGAGGATGAGGCCGACGCCGATGACAACGGAGCCGACGACGGAGGCGATGGCTCCTTCCCAGGTCTTGTTGGGTGAGAGCTCCGGGGCGAGCTTGTGGCGGCCGAATCGCTTGCCCACGTAGAGGGCGGCGATGTCTCCGGCCCAGACGCAGAGGAAGAGGAAGATGACGAGCACGAGGCCGTCACCCTCCGCGCGGTTCCAGATGAGCGGGATCAGGGTGAGCGGGTAGGCGATGTAGACGAGCAGCAGCAGGCCTGCGGCGGTCTCCTGCAGGACGCGGGCGAGCGGCGTGCGGAAGGTGTTCCAGGTGAAGAGCAGGAGCGCGGAGAAGACGACCGCGGTGATGGTGTCCTGGGGGCGAAGGAAGGTGGCGAGAAAAAAGAGGGCGATGGCGAAAAGGGTCCACCAGAGGGGGATGGGGTTGCCGCCCAGCCCCAGCCCGGCAGCGGGCCGGGGACCCGGTTCGGCGGCGGAGAGCTGGCGGAACTCCAGGCCGGCGAGGCCGGCGACCAGCGCGGCGAAGAGGGTGACCATCCAGAGCTTGCCGAGGAGGATAAGCAGGCCGACGAGAACGATGAGGACGATGGCGGTGAGAATGCGCTTCATGCGTTCTGAAGAGGATACACAGGAGCGACACCCCACCCCGGTGCATTTTGCGCAAAGTCTTGATTAGACGTGGGTTAGGCTTGGACTTTCTGTGCAAAGTCTTGATTCCACAGGAGTTGCTAACAAAGTCTCTGGAATCAGCCGGTTGCGGTTTTTGAAGGAGGCCTCTTTGGTTTTGCGCGTTGAGCGTCGAGCTGCGAGCTTCCAGCTATGAGCTCTCTATATCCATTTTACGAAATCAGGGCTAATTCCCTGCAGGAAGTTTTCCGCGAGTTTTGGCTGTGTTTTGTGCGGGTTGCAGGGTTTTGCACTGATGCTGGGGCTTGACAGGTTTTTTTACCTTCCGGCCTGGTGAAGGCGTGCTCAACCTGTAGTGGGTTGGGGGGTTTGGTTCTTTTTCCGCCTGGCCAGTTTCCAGAGGCCGGTCACAACACCACTGATGAAGATAAACCCGGCACCCCCCGGAAGACCGTATTTCAACCAATAGTCGGGATCGCCTTCAAAGAGGCGTTTGATGCATTCTCCGATGCCGGGCACATGTACATTGACCGCGGCCCGGTAGACGGGCAACTCGCGCTGCGTATTGGCGTCATAAATGACCCATGCCTGCACGATGAGCTTTTGTGCCTTGGCCGTGTAGCGCGGCGTGACGCTGAAGTGCCAGGTTGTGGGGCCATCTTCCGGTACATATTGTTCCAGCTGCGTATCTGATTCTGGCGCGATGTTGAATTCATCCGGGTTATCCGGCGCGGTTACAAGAACCTTCATGTGCCTGGCGACCTTGATGGACGCCTGTCCGCTTTGATTGTCGATCGGGCCGGGGGAAGGAGCTTTCTCGCCCAGGATCTGAACAGTGACCGTCGACGGGACCTTCCACCACATTGTCGCCGGCACGCTGTATTGAAGCAGCCCATTGCTGAGCTTGTTAAACCATTCCACCTCCCCGGGAGGGCCGGACACAGCGGCAGCAGGCGATGGGCTGATTGACGC
>DATNGO010000042.1:0-6020 GCA_035605855.1 Acidobacteriaceae bacterium
TGCATCGCACGCTATGCAAAGCGCTGCTCGCTGCTCGTCACCTTCGAGGACCACGTCCTCGCCGGCGGCTTCGGCTCCGCAGTCCTTGAAAGCCTCGCAGAGCAGGGAATCGAAACTCCCGTCGTCCGCATCGGCTGGCCCGATCAATTCATCGAGCACGGCAAGGTCGATGCACTCCGCGCGAAATACGGCCTCACCGCCGAGGCCGCCCTCGAACGCGTGCGACCACACCTGCGTCACGCCGTCACCGCCTGAGTAGATACCGGCACTGCGCTTTTGCTCTTGCTTTTCTTTTGTCATTCCCGAAGGGAATCTGCGTTTTGGGTTTTCTTTCTGTCATTCCCGAAGGGAATCTGCTTTTGCTTCTAGGTAGCCCGAGGCTTTAGCCTCGGGTCTCTTATCTCACCTAAAAAGAGAAGGGCTTTAGCCCTGGGGTATGCCTTCTCCGGTTCGCGCCAGAGGCTTCAACGCAGTAACGAACCACACCTCAATGCGGCTTGAACGTCTTGCCCGTTTCGACCAGCGTCTTCAATCGCGAGAGTATTCGCGGCCACCCATCCGCAGTCGCGGCATACGTCGCATCATCCTCGGCCCACTGATCATGGGTCACAACCACCTTCGTCGCCTCGCTCTCCTGCGTGAGCCCAACCGTCACACGGCTCAACTTGCCAGCCGGCCCGATCGCAAACGTGTACTGCAACAACTTCGGCGGCTCAGACTTGATCACCTCGCCGTGCACAAACGCCACACGTTTGCCATCCGGCCCAGTGCCCACCCAGGCGATTTGACCACCCGGTTTCAAATCGACCTCAAAATCGGTCGAGAAAATGGCTCGGTTGGACTCCTGCGAAACAAATCCCTCCCACACCTTCTCCGCCGGAGCAGCGATGTAAAACACAAACTTCATCGGAGCCTGCTCAGCCATCTCAATCTCCCTTCACCCGTTCAGCATGTCGTCTTCTCCTCTTCAGCAGAAATGGAAAGACGCCAAAGATCTCCACGTACAGAAGTAGCATGATGATCAAACAATAGGCCGGTAGTTGGTCGTAGAACCAAGGCAGTACGAACAAAAGCCCAAAAAACACCAGGCCAGCACTCAAGCGAATCATCCAGTGAAGTGGTTCCGCGTATAAAAAGACTGGCAACACTAGGCTAGTGAGTCCAACGATAAGACCCACCCATACAGGGAAATGAACTGGGCCAGTTCGAAACAGATGAAATACCCGCAGCGCCAGAAAAATGAAACTACTGATCACCAATCCAAATCCGAGTTTCAGCCCCCCCGTTAGCGGGGGTCGTCTCGTTCGAGAAGTTCTGGCCATCGCACCCTCGGCAGTGATTTCCTACCCCTTCAGCGCCGCATTCACCAGCGCCTTCGCCTCATCCTGAATCCGCTTCAGATGCTCCTCGCCTTTAAAGCTCTCGGCGTAAATCTTGTACACATCCTCCGTACCGCTCGGCCTTGCCGCAAACCATCCCTCATCCGTCGTCACCTTAATTCCGCCGATCGGCGCATGATTCCCCGGCGCCTCCGTCAGGATCGCCGTAATCGGATCGCCCGCCAGCTCCTTCACCGTCACCTGCGACGGGGACAGCTTCGCAAGCTTCGCCTTTTCCTCCCGCGAGCACTCCGCATCGATCCGCTGATACACCGGATCGCCGTACTTCGCCGTCAGCTCGCCATACAACTGCCCGGGATCCTTGCCCGTCGTCGCCATCATCTCCGCGGCCAGCAGCCCGCAGATCAGCCCATCCTTGTCCGTCGTCCACACCTTGCCATTGCGCCGCAAAAAGCTCGCGCCCGCCGACTCCTCGCCGACAAACCCCAGCCTGCCATCCAGCAGTCCGTCGACGAACCACTTGAAACCCACCGGCACCTCCAGCATCCTCCGCCCCAGCCCCTTCGCCACGCGGTCAATCATGCTCGACGACACCAGCGTCTTACCGACACCTACCTCCGGTCCCCATCCAGCCCGGTGCGTGAACAGATACTCGATGCACACCGCAAGATAGTGGTTCGGATTCAGCAGCCCCGCACTGCGCGTCACAATGCCGTGCCGGTCATGGTCCGTATCGCACGCCCAGGCCACGTCGTACTTGTCCTTCTTCGCGATCATCGACGCCATCGCATAGGGCGAGCTGCAGTCCATGCGAATCCGCCCATCCCAATCCAGCGTCATGAACCGGAACGTCGGATCGACGTACAAATTCAAATCGGCTAAGTTTGCCGAAGGCCCGCTTACATTTTGTAGCTTGTACTGCTCCGCAATCCGCGGCCAGTAGTGCACACCTGCGCCGCCCAGAGGATCCACCGCAAGCTTCAGCCCGCTATTCCGAATTGCATCGATATCAATAATGTTCGGCAGGTCATCCACGTACGCCGAGATGAAGTCATACTTCTGCGTCGTCTCCGCGGAGACCGCGCGGTGATACGCCAGCCGCTTCACGCCCTGCAGCTTTGCGCCGATCAGCTCATTCGCGCGATTCTCAATCCACTTCGTCGCCGTCGTATCGGCAGGTCCACCTGTCGGCGGGTTGTACTTGAAGCCGCCATCCTCCGGCGGATTGTGCGACGGCGTAATCACAATCCCATCCGCAAGCCTGTCCTTCACCTCCGCATTGTGCTTGAGAATCGCATGTGACAACGCCGGCGTCGGCGTATACCCCAGGTCTTTGTCGATCAGCACATGCACGCCGTTCGCCGACAGCACCTCCAGCGCCGTCGTGAACGCGGGTTCGCTCAGCGCGTGTGTGTCCTGCGCCAGAAACAGCGGCCCGGTCGTCTTCTCATTCGCGCGATACTCGCAGATCGCCTGCGTGATCGCGAGAATGTGTGCGTAGTTGAAGCTCGTATTGAGCGACGATCCGCGGTGTCCGCTCGTTCCGAAGCTCACCCGCTCCGACGGATTCGCCACATCCGGATGCCGCGCATAAAACGCCGTTACCAGCCGCGGAACATTCACCAGCCGGTCAGGTGAGGGAAGATGTCCGGGCGTATTGAATTCAGTCGCGTTCGTAGTTTCCTGGGCCATAAGTGCAAGCATACGGCCAACATCCTCCGTCGAAAAGTTTGTAACTCCATCGCTGACAGAGCAGCTGCCACGCGATATGGTTGCTCCATGCGCTCCCTGCTCCTCGCAGCCGCATTGGCCGGATCCGCATTCGCGTCCGCACAAATCCTCGACGCCCACACCTTCAACACCAGCGGCCATCCCACCGAGGCCATCTGGACCCCCGACGGGCAGTACGTCCTCGCCACCGTCACGCGCGAGGACCCCATCCAATCCGGCGTCGAGGTCTTCCGCGTCGACCGGGGAAAGCTCAAGCGCACTGCCTGGCAACCTCTCGGCAGTGAGCATGCGCAAGGCATCGCAGTCATCCCCAACACCGGCCTGGTCGCCGTCGGCCTGTCCAACGCCGGGGTCGTCTTCCTGTCGCTCGGCGCCCTCCTCAAGGGCAACGCCGATCCACACGTTCTCTCCCAGGGCGACCATCCCGGCTCCAGCTACCTCGCCGTCACCCCAAAAGGCACTATCTTCGTCTCCAACGAGACCCTCCACGGCGGCAGCGTCGGCATCATCGCCATCCGTCGCGACCCCAGGGGCCGTCCCGTCCCCGAAGCCGTCGCGCAGATCCCAGCACGGAGCTCCCCGCAAGGCATCGCCCTCTCACCCGACGGCACGCGCCTCTACGCCGTCAGCGAGACTCTCGCCGAACTCCCCGAGCGCCTGCCCGGATACGACAACCCCGACCTGCAGCATGGCAACTGCTTTCAAACCGCTGGCGGCACGCCAAATCCCAGCGGCGGCCTCTTCATCATCGACGCCGTCAAGGCCTCCGCGCCGCCCACCGACTACAGCCCGCAGCATGAGCGCAACGACACACTCCGCCTCTTCAACTCCGGCTGCGGTCCCGTCCGCGAGGCCGTATCCTCCGACGGCCGCACCCTCTACGTCTCCGCGCGTGACGACGACAACATCCTTGTCTTCGACACCGCCGCCCTCGAGCACGACCCCGGCCACGCCTTCCTCCGCGCCATCCCCTGCAACGGCCTCGCGCCCGTCGGCCTCGCACTCTTCGATCACGACCGCAAGCTGCTCGTCGCCAACTCCAACCAGTTCTCCATCGCTCCGGGCAACGCCACTGTCATGGACATCTCCGATCCCAACAAATTCAAATTTCTTCAAACCATCAACGCCGGCGCCTTCCCGCGCAACATCACCGTCTCCCCGGACGGCCACAGCCTTCTCCTCACCCTCTACCTCGAAGACCAGCTCATGCTTCTCACCACGAAGTGAAGGAGTCAGGGAAGAAACGGGAAACAGTGCCTGGGAACTAACTCCGGAAACCTGTAACTTTCCCGCTGACAGAGTACTGGCCCGGCGATATGTTGGCTCATGCGCTCTCTGCTTCTCGCAGCCGCACTCGCCGCCTCCACGCTCGCCTCGGCCCAGGTCCTCGACTCCCGCACCTTCTCGACCGAAGGCCATCCCGTGCAGGCCATCTGGACGCCCGACGGCCAACACGTCCTCGTCACCGTCGCTAATCAGCGCGGATCCGGCATCGAGGTCTTCCGCGTCGAAGGCGACAAGCTCAAGCGCGAGACCTACCAGCCCATCGGCAATGAGAACGCGCAGGGCATCCTGCTCATTCCCCACACCGGTTTGCTCGCCGTCGGCCTCTCCAACGTCGGCGTTGCCTTCCTTCCGCTCGACGCCACTCTCAAGGGCAAAGCCACACCGCGCGCCATCTCGCAGGGCGACCGCCCCGGCTCCGGCTACCTCGCCGTCACGCCCGATGGCAGCACACTCTTCGTAGCCAACGAATACGGCCAGGGCGGCAACGTCGGGGTCATCGCCTGCGCCGCGACGATCAGAACCGGCTCACACCCACAGCCACCGCGCAGATACTCGCGCCGGACATCACCGCCTCGCCCGACGGCCGCGCCCTGCTCCTCACCGTCTACCTCGGCAACGAGTTGATGCTCCTGACAATGAAATGAATCTCTTTTGAAGGGCGAAAGAATTTGCTTTGAAAGGGCGCGGCTTTAGCCGCGCCATAAACCGCCCTATAGCGCGCGGGGCTTCAGCCCCTGAGGGAGTTTCTACCCCGCGCTTCCTCTGCGCTCGTAGTGAAACAGCAGCTCCTGCTCACTCGCAATCGGCGTCCCGTTCCTCGTCGCCGGCGTGAAGGTCCAGGTCTGCACTGTCGCGATCACCTGCTGGTCCACATTCGCCCCCAGGCTCTTCGTCACCGACAGGTGCGAAATGTGTCCTTCCGCGTCGATCAGCGCATCCAGCACCACATCGCCGCTTGCCCCGGGCGCCAGCGCCGACAGATCCGGCGTCGGCCGCGGATGAAACTGCACCAGAGCGATGCTGATGTTGCCATCGCCCTCGGACCCATCCGCGGCATTGCCGGGAGCCTCATTGGTCGCGGCCTGCGTCAGTTGCTTCGCCTTGTCGGCTGGACTCTTCGCCGGTCTCGGCAGCGCTGGTCCCTTCGCCTGCACGCGCGCCTTCGCCGTCGTCGCCCCCGGCGGCGACCCCAGAAGCTGGTAGTTGAACATCAGCACCGTGCCCTGCGCCGTCCCCGGCATATGCTCGGGGGCCAGCACCGGACCGCGCACGTGCATCATCAGCGCCAGCACGCCCACAACGGCGGCATGCACGCCAAGCGACGACAGCACACTCCTCCGTCCTGGCGCCATGCCCTGCATTCGAGCAGTGTAGCCCCGGCGCCTCCCGATGCCCGCAAAAATCGCTTTAAAAGGGGCGGGCTCCAGCCCGTCCGCCACGAGCGCTTCCGAATCATGAGGCTTTAGCTCCTGAGGATCCAGTTGCAGCAAAATTCCCAAAAAGAAACCTCTGGGGTATTGAACCCGGTGTCTCATGACGCTACAAACAAAGGAGCATCCACGCCATCTTCGTCGCAATCGGGCGCCGCCCGGAGCGACGTGAAACGCAGAGCCGGGATCGTTGTGAGGGCCAGAGGTTTGTCGGGACTGTCTCGTCGGACAA
>DATNGO010000043.1:0-31019 GCA_035605855.1 Acidobacteriaceae bacterium
GAGTTGACCGAGGTTCAGAAGCGCATCAAGTTCATCGTGCACCGCATGGAGAACGCGATTGCGAATCACGAGTTCGAGAAGGCGCGGTTCTACTCGGACGAGGAGCGCAAGGAGCGCGACAATCTGCGCGCGCTTCGCGACAAGTATCACCTCGATGAGTCGTCGTCCGGCATCGTGACGCGCGAAGACATTGAGGATGTGGTCTCGCGGTGGACTGGCGTTCCGATTACGTCGATCAAGGAAGAGGAGACGCAGAAGCTGCTGCGTGTGGAGGAAGAGCTGCACAAGCGGGTGATCGCGCAGGACAAGGCGATCTCGGCGCTGGCGCGGTCGATTCGCCGCTCGCGTGCGGGCCTCAAGAATCCGAACCGGCCGATTGGATCGTTCCTCTTCCTGGGACCGACGGGCGTGGGCAAGACGGAGGTTGCGAGAACGCTGGCGCAGTTCCTGTTCGGCAGCGAGAAGTCGCTCATCCGCTTCGACATGTCGGAGTTCATGGAGAAGCATTCGGTGTCGAAGCTGATCGGATCGCCTCCGGGTTACGTGGGCTACGAGGAGGGCGGCCAACTGACGGAGCGCGTAAAGCGTTCGCCGTACTCGGTCGTGCTGCTCGATGAGATCGAGAAGGCACATCCGGATGTCTTCAACCTGCTGCTGCAGGTGTTTGAAGACGGTCAGCTGACGGACGGACTCGGCAACACCGTCGACTTCAAGAACGCGATCCTGATCATGACCTCGAACATTGGGGCGAAGCACCTGATGAAGCGCGAGGGGCTGGGCTTCCAGTCGTCGAAGGACGAGGTCGTGATCGAGAAGATGCAGGAGATGGTGATGTCCGAGGTCAAGCGGACATTCAACCCCGAGTTCCTGAATCGACTGGATGAGGTTATCGTCTTTACTTCGCTGGGTGACAACGAGTTGATGCAGATCCTGGAGCTGTTGGTCCAGCAGCTGAACGTCAACCTGGTGCACAAGGCGATCACGATCAGTGTGCATGACGATGCGAAGCGCTGGATCCTGGAGAAGACGGTGGTTGACCGCAACTATGGAGCACGTCCGCTGCGGCGGGCTCTGCAGCGGTTCATCGAGGACCCGCTGTCGGAGGCGTTGATCGCCGGGCAGATTGCGGAGCGGCCCGCGTTCCTCGAGGTGTATCTGGAGAACAACAAGCTGTTCTATCGTCCGGTCTCGGCCGAGGGCGAGGAGAAGCTGGCTGGGCTGGCGCTGTCGACGGTCTAGCTCGCGGCACTCACAAACGGAGAGAAGCGCGCCAATCGGCGCGCTTCTTTCGCTTAACCCTGGCGAAGTTACATCATCTTCGCGACCGCTTTGTTGGCGGTCTTCACGTAGCCGGTCGCGGTGTCGACGGCGCTGCCAAGCTGCTCCTTGCTGGTGTTGATAAGCTTCTGCGCCTCCTTGGTGAGGCGTTCCGCCTGCTCCTTGAGATAGTCGCCGGCGTCCTGCAGATTGTCACTGAGGTCCTCGGCCGTGCGGCGCAGCTTACGGCGCGTTAGTGCGCCAGATTGTGGCGCACACAGAATCGCGGCGGCGCCGCCCACCAAAGCCCCTAAGCCAAACGCAATCCAAAACGTGCTTTGACGCATGCATAACCTCCGTAACTACACCTTTGCTTGGATTCGCGGGGGGTGCATGAGGTTGGACACAGAAGGGCGATCAGTTCAGACCGGCGAGTTCCCTGGAGCGCATGAAGATGCGGAGCAGCATGGCGCGGTTGAGCCTGCCGGTGTTCGTGTTGCGAAGGGATGGATGGTAGCTGCCGAGGAGCGTGAGGCCGTTGGGGAGCTCGTACTGGGCTCCGTGGCCGAAGACAAAAGCGGCTCGGCGCTCGATGACGCCCGTGCGGACGAGGTGCGCGAGATAGCCGTCCCAGGCAACCTTGCCGAGGCAAACGACGACCTTGACCCTGGGCAGGAGGGCGATTTCATCGGCGAGATAGGGAGCGCAGTTGCGGATCTCTTCGGGTGTGGGCTTGTCGCCGGGTGGCGCACAGCGAACGACGGCGCCGATCCACATGCCGCGGAGCCGGAGACCGTCGTTTATGTGTGTCGCGGTTGGCTGGTTGGCGAAGCCGGCGTCGTGCAGCACGGGATAGAGAAAGTATCCGGAGCCGTCGCCGGTGAAGATTCGGCCGGTGCGATTGCCGCCGTGGGCTCCAGGGGCGAGGCCGAGGGTCAGGACGCGGGCTTTGGGGTCGCCGTAGCCCGGCACGGGACGGGCCCAGTAAGTCTGATCGATATAGGCACGCCGTTTGCGCTCGCCGATGCCCTTGCAGTATTCGCGAAGTCTAGGGCAGCGTTCACATGCGGCGATTCGTTCATGGAGCACTGTGAGGGTGGGCGAAGCTGGCGGGGTGGGCTTCCTGACTCTTACCGCATCTGATTCCCGTCTAACCAACAGTGTCCCCTGAAGACGATACTATCGTTCAGGCGCCGGTTTGGACACGGCGCTGGAGAACAGGGAAAAAATGAACCTTGGAAATCGGCAGACAAGCGACACGCCAGGCCCCTCGCGTCTGAGTCGATTCTCCAAGTCGGGCTATATGACACCGACCCTGGTGGGAATTTTGTGCGCCATTCTGTTGATCGCTGCGCACGAGCGCGGTCACGGCAACTATCACAGGCTGCGGGACCGGGTAATTCCGGTTACTACGGAGCCGAATATGGAGACCGGCCCGGGAGGGCAGTCAGCTGTAACGCTGCGACGCTCGCCAAGTGCAGTGAGTGGAGAGCCGGAGTTTCTGTCGGCGACAGTGCTTCCGGGACGCGGCATGAATCTGCTGCAGATTATGGCCAGCGTGCCCGGCAAAGGCGAGGTGCCGATACTGTTGTCACCTTCGCTGGCCGATGCGACGAGGATTTTGACTGGCGCGGGCGAGGACGCGAATGGAAGCGTCAGCACTACGTTCGGCGCCGCGATTCTGGCGCCCTGGGCGGGCCGGTTGACGGGATCGCCTACTTCGAGCTCGTCGACGCTGGAGAGCGTGTGGGAGGGTGAGCGGCTTTCCTTTCCGCCGGGGCATCCGGGCGGCACAATCTCCACAATGGGGCTGATGCTGGACAGGGCCGCCGACAATATCAGCACGGACACAATTCCGGATGGACAAGCTGCAACCGCGGTGTACCACGCGGGCTCCTTTTCGGGCTCGTGGCCCTCGATGATGGAGATTACGGTGCGGACCGAGCTGGCGGAGCGGACGCTGGACCTGACGGTGAAAGAGCAGAATACGGGGCAGGTTCCTACGCCGGCCGGCGTTGGCTGGCATCCGGTCTTTGCGCTGGCCGGCGATCGCCCGGATGTGCGCATTGTGATTCCGTCGATCACAAAGGTTGATATCGATCACCGCACGAATCTGCCGTCGGGTAAAACAGTGCTGACGGGCGGGACGACAGCAGACCTGATCCGGGCTCGTGGGACGCGTCTGGACGAAATGAGCCTCAACGATACTTACACGAACCTGCAGAGCGGCTTGCTGGGCGATGGGCCGATTGCGGAGATCCGCGATCCGGCGGCGGGTTACGGACTTCGGCTGATTCCGCTGACGGCGAATATCAAGTTTCTGCGGGTGGAGGCTCCGGCCGGCGAGCGATGGATTTCCATCGAGCCGGACACGAATGTCGATGACCCGTTTGGGCATGAGTGGCCTAACCCGGACGATACGGGCATCGTCAGCCTGCAGCCCGGGGAGAGCCTGCAGTGGCATGTTCGCCTGGAGATATTCTCGCTGGCGACTCCACCATTGCCTCCGACAGCGAATAATCCGACCCCGGCGATTACGAATCCGGGGACGCCACAGTAGATCGCGGTTTGACCCTCGACCGCGCAGCCTCGTATCCTTGCTAAGGACAAGCGAAGCTGCGACCGGCGCGAGCCCTCGCGCATCGGACATCACGGAATTCCGCATAGCTCTTATCCGCAACTTCAGCGCGGATTTCATCATCAAGCTTCCGCCTATTTTTTTTACTGAGAGACAAATTTTGAGCCCCACAGAGACGACCCACGAAGAGACGTTTTCCGCCACGCCCGAAGCGGCGGCCGCCGAGGCGCAGCACGATCATGACCACGATCACGCAGGGCACGAGCACCATCATCACCCGCCTGCCCCGACCCTGAACCCGGAGCTGACGCGGTCGATCGAGGTGGAGGCGCCGGCTGCCGACGTTGACAAAGCCTTTCGCCAGGTGACGCGCCGCTACGCGAAGATGGCGCGCATTCCGGGCTTCCGCGCCGGAAAGGTGCCGGAATCGCTGATCAAGTCACGCTTCGCCAAAGAGGTGCGGCAGGAAGTTCTGGAGTCGTTGGTGTCGGACAAGTTCCGCCACACGCTCGAGCAGCAGCACCTGAATCCTGTCTCGCAGCCGCAGATCTCGGAGCTGCAGCTTGTCGAGGGACAACCGCTGAAGTTCAAGGCGACCTTCGAGGTGCTGCCGGAGCTCAACATCGACGGCTATGACTCCATCGTGGTTCCGCGGCCGGATGCGGCGCTGACGGATGAGGAGTACCAGGCCGAGCTCGATGCTGTGCTCGACCATCATGCGACAGTCGAGCCGGTCGAGGAAGATCGTTCTCTGACCGACGGCGACTGGGCGGAGATCAGCTTCAAGGGCAACGTGCAGGACCTCGCCCAAACCGTGACTGAAGAGGGCGTGGAGAACAAGACCGCGCAGCCCGAGCTCAGCGGCGAGGATGCGCTGATCGAGATCGGCGGCAAGCATACGGTGCAGGCGTTCACCGATGTCTTGCGCGGAGCGAAGGTGGGCCAGGAGCTGACCTTTGAGGCCAGCTATCCGGCGGAGTTTGGCGATGCGCGGCTGGCGGGCAAGACCGTGAATTACGACGTGACGGTGAAGGCGATCAAGAAGAAGAACTACCCGGAGCGCGACGAGGAATTCGCGAAGCAGCTTGGCAACTACGAGAGCTGGGGTGACTTCGAGGCGAAGCTGCGCGAGCGCGTGGCTTCGCGCAAGAAGAACTCGCTGGAGACGCAGGCTCGCGACAAGATGCTCGACGAGCTGGTTGCGAAGTTCCAGTTCCCTATTCCCGAGACGTTTGTTCAGCAGCAAATTGATGCACGGCTGGAACGCGGACTGCGCGCTCTGGCGCAACAGGGCATGACTGCAGACGCGATGCGGCAGCTCGATTTTGACCGTCTGCGCGCAGCGCAGCGCGACCAGGCGGTCTCCGAGGTGAAGGCTTCCCTGCTGCTCGACAAGATTGCCGAGCGCGAGAATGTCACGGTCTCCGACGAGGACCTGGAACGTGAGCTGCTGATCATGTCGATGCAACAGCGTGAGCCGCTCGAAAGCCTGCGCAAGCGGCTGGCAGACGACGGTTCGCTCAACCGGATCCGCGAGCAGTTGCGGCGCGAAAAGACCGGATCGATGCTCTTCGAAAAGCTCGCCGCCTAGTTCAATCGCACATCCCACCTTCACCGTCTCGAGCGGCCTGAAGGTGGGTTGTCCACCCGGCTTCCACTTGAGTGGCACTCCCCACATCCTCAACGCGTGGCTGTATTCTGAGCCTGCAGTACCCAGAAAGAGAGAGCTAGAGCTATGGGACTCATACCGATGGTGCTCGAGCAGACGAGCCGGGGCGAACGCTCCTATGACATTTACAGCCGTCTGCTGCGCGACAACATCATCTTCCTCGGCACACCGATCGACGATAACGTCGCGAACCTGATCATCGCGCAGCTCCTCTTCCTCTCGGGTGAGGACCCCGAGAAAGACATCCAGCTCTATATCAACTCGCCGGGTGGGTCGATCTCTGCCGGTCTCGCGATCTACGACACGATGCAGTACATCAAGAACGATGTGGTGACGTTCTGCATCGGGCAGGCCGCGTCGATGGGCGCGTTTCTGCTGATGGCCGGCAAGAAGGGCAAGCGCTTCACGCTGCCGAACTCTCGCATCCTGATTCATCAGCCCTCGATGGGCGGGCTGCAGGGGCAGGCCACGGACATTGACATTCATGCGCGCGAGATTCTGCGCATCCGCGAACTGACGAACAAGCTGATGGCGCAGAACACGGGCCAGTCGCTGGAGCGCATCGAGCGCGACGTGGAACGTGACTTCATCATGACGCCGCAACAGGCGAAGGAGTACGGCATCATCGACGACATCATCGACCGTCCGCGCACGTAGCATTGAGGCAATCGTTATTGCGTTACAAAGACATGGCCGCTCCTCTCTGGAGCGGCTGTGTTGTTTTGGGGTAGGGGTTCGAAACTTACAATAGAACGATGATTCGCTGACAATCGGCCGCGCTGTGCTCGCTAACGTGGAAGAGATGACAGACGCGGAAAGCTTCGAGCAGGTGGCGGGAGTTGCCGCGGGCGAAGGTTCGCCGACGGACCGCAGTGGATTCGAGCACACGCTCGGGACGTGTATTGCCGCTGCCCAGGTCGATGTCACTCGGAACGTGCTCATCGTTGGCGGGAGTTTCCGTGACGCACACTCTCTCTACCGCGCCGGATTCCGGCGCATGACACTCTCCAATGTCGAACCTCTCGTGGATGCCGAAGGCGACCCCATGCCAGACGCAGACATTAAGCTTCTTTATGCCGACCTGGAGAGGCTCCCGGTTCCCGATGCCGGCTATAACCTTGTGCTGGCGCACGAGGTATTGCATCACTGCCGCTCGCCACATGCCGCTCTCGTCGAGATGCTGCGCGTCAGCCGCCGCCATGTCATCGTCATGGAACCGAATGATTCATTCATCATGCGGTGGCTGGTACGCCTGCGCTTCTCTGCAGCCTATGAACTTCCGGCCGTTGTCTTCAACGATTACAAGAAGGGTGGCGTGAATAACTCAGATATCCCCAACTTCATTTATCGCTGGGATCCGCGAACGATTTATCAGACTGCATCCGCATGTCTGCCTGAGTTGGAGTTCGGGCTCTACGTACGTCGCTATTGGGATTTCAATGTCACCGCCGAAGAGCTGGAACGCCGCCGCGAGACGCGCATCGGTGCACTCACAAAGGTCCTCAGCCCGCAACTCTTCATTGCTCTGTTACACGGCTTCCAGGCCATCGCGAACTGCTTCCCGTGGATTGCAGGACAAGGCAACAAGTTCTTCGCCTGCATCACAAAACGGGACGCTCTTAAACCGTGGATAGCAAGCCGGGGCGGCGCGTTCGAATTCAATCGCGACTACGGCAAGTGTCAACCCTAGTTTCCAGGACCCTCCAGGCGTCGGCTTCGGCCGACGCCTTTTTTTTGTCAAGGGGCGTTGAATCGCGGGGCGCTCTACAGTCATCCATTCTCCTGATGGTTCGATAGCCATCGAAATGTCCGAGATATATCCGTTTCATCCTCGGCTTCATTGGAATCCAAGACGTGGAGATTTACATGGCCGACGGGACCAGTGCGATCATCCTAGGACAGACGACGCTCGATGCGTATGTGGCTGAGCATGCGCCCAACGTTGTGGAGCAGTTCTCGAGGGAGCTGGTCGCCGCGTAAAGTCGTCCGGCGCACATAGCGTATGGGACTGTGCCGCCTTGGCGCGGCCTCATGACCCGTTACCGCACGGAAGCTGCCCCGTACCGGTCTCGGCACCCGTACTCAAGTAACCTCCCTATGGCACGGACGTGATGTTTGCATGCCGGTGTCCGGTGTAGACTGGGGAAGTTGGTACTGAGTGTCCGCGCTCTCCCCGGCGGCGGTGCTCCAAGGAGCTGCTCTCGCATATGAAGACCTCTCGGGGCTCGGACGATTCACTTCGTTGCTCGTTTTGCCACAAGTCACAGGACGCCGTCGCGAAGCTCATCTCATCGCCTTCCGACTATCCGCGTGCCTATATCTGCGACGAGTGCGTGGGTGTATGCAACTCGATCCTGGAAGACGACAAGAGCGAGGCGCAGCCCGGGACGGCTCCGGCGCACTTGCCCAAGCCCGCCGAGGTTAAGGCGTTTCTGGACGAGTACATCATCGGTCAGGACACGACGAAGAAGAAGCTGGCGGTGGCCGTCTACAACCACTTCAAGCGCATCCAGATGAATCGCTCGCGGACCTCGGACGTCGAGCTTGCGAAGTCGAACATCCTGCTGGTGGGGCCTACGGGTTCGGGCAAGACGCTTATGGCGCAGACCCTGGCGAAGATGCTGGATGTGCCGTTTGCGATCGTCGACGCTACGACTCTCACCGAAGCAGGTTACGTTGGCGAGGACGTAGAGAACATCATCCTGAAACTGCTGCAGGCCGCCGACGGCGACGTGGCGCGTGCGCAGAGCGGCATCATCTACATCGACGAGATTGACAAGATTGGCCGCAAGGACGAGAACCCATCGATCACCCGCGACGTCTCCGGTGAGGGTGTCCAGCAGGCGTTGCTCAAGCTGCTCGAGGGCACGGTAGCCAATGTTCCGCCACAGGGCGGACGCAAGCATCCGCACCAGGAGTTTACGGTCGTCGACACGACGAACATCCTGTTTATCTGCGGTGGAGCATTTGTTGGGCTTGAGAAGATCATCGCGCGCCGTATTGGTAAGAAGGCGTTGGGCTTCAAGGCGATCTCCGAGGGCGACCCGAACGGAGCCGAGATAACTCCAATTCGTGCGCAGCGCGACACGGAACTCCTGCGTCAGGCGGAGCCGCAGGATCTGCTGAAGTATGGACTAATCCCCGAGTTTATTGGCCGCCTGCCGGTGCTTGGCATCCTGGACGAGCTGGACGAGGCTGCCCTGATCGACATCCTGACGCGTCCGCGGAATGCGATTTTGAAGCAATACGCCAAGCTGTTCGAGTACGAGGGCGTGAAGGTTACGTGGACCGACGAGGCTGCTCGCTCGATTGCTCGTGATGCGCTGCAACGCAAGGTGGGCGCGCGCGGCCTGCGCATGATCCTCGAGGAGCTGATGCTCGACCTGATGTACCACGTGCCGGGCAACAAGAAGGTCAAGGAGCTGATCATCACGGACGAGATGGTTCGCAACCGGGACATTACGCTGCCGGTGGTCCTCGAAAAGGCCGGCTAAGCCTTTGTAACGATGTTCCAAGCGGACGGCCTGCGGGTCGTCCGCTTTGTTCCCGGGGCAAATCGAAACGCTCGGTTTTGAGCCGTGTCTTCAAATCCGTACCTCTCTTTGCACATCCCGGCAAACTGCGACTCCTAAGCCATAGACGCTGACTCTAAAGCGCGTACAATTCCCCCCAAAGACTGGCCCGCATCGTTTCCGGTCCGCGGCACGTCTAATCCGGGAGAACCATGAATCAAGACGACAAAGACATTTTGAACGGTACCCAACGCAAGCTCCCGATGATGCCCATCCGCGAGATGGTGATCTTCCCGCACATGATGGCACCCTTCGTGGTCGGCCGCGAGTCGTCTGTCCGGGCCCTTGAAGAGGCATTGAACGGCGATCGCAAGATCTTTCTTGCAACCCAGCACGACGCGTCCGTGGATGAGCCAACGGCGGATGACATCTATAACGTCGGTACCATCGGCAACATCGTGCAGTCCGTGCGGATGCCTGACGGGAATATCAAGGTATTGGTGGAGGGTGTAGAGCGCGCCCGCGCAACCGAGGTGAACGACGAGGATGGGTTCTTCGTGGCGACGGTCCGAACCTCGCGCGCGGAATTGCAGCCGACTCCGCAAACGGAGCAGCTTGTTGCTCGCGTGCATCAGCTCTTCGAGCAGTACTCGAAGTTGCAGCAGTCGTTGAACCAGGAGACGGCGGCCGCCCTGCGCACGGACGAGCCGGCGAAGCTTGCTGACGTGATCGCCGCGAACATGCCGCTGACGATCGAGGAGAAGCAGCAGATCCTCGAGGTCTTCGACCCGGAGGTGCGGCTCTCGCGCATCGCAGACACACTGGACATCGCGATCGAGAAGCTGAACGTTGACCGCACGATTCAGTCGCGCGTGAAGCGTCAGATGGAGCGTGCACAGAAGGAGTACTACCTCAACGAAAAGATCAAAGCGATCCAGAAGGAGCTGGGCCGCGGCGAGAAATCGGAGTTCGATGAACTGAAGAAGCGCATCGAAGACGCCGGCATGCCCGCGGAGGTGAAGGAGAAGGCTACCCAGGAGCTGAAGAAGCTCGAGGCCATGCCACCGATGTCCGCCGAGTCGACCGTCTCGCGCAACTATCTCGACTGGTTGCTTGCGGTGCCCTGGAAGAAGCGCTCCAAGGAGATTCGCTCCATCGACAACGCGGAGAAGGTGCTCAACGAGGACCACTATGGCCTCGAGAAGATCAAGGAGCGCATCCTCGAGTTCCTGGCCGTACGGCAGCTTGTGAAGAATCCGAAGGGGTCGATTCTCTGCTTCGTCGGGCCTCCGGGCGTCGGCAAGACCTCGCTCGGTATGTCAATTGCGAAGGCGACGGGGCGGAAGTTTGTTCGGCTCTCACTCGGCGGCATTCGCGACGAGGCCGAGATTCGTGGTCACCGCCGCACGTACATCGGTGCGCTGCCCGGCCAGATCATTCAGTCGATGAAGAAGGCTGGAACGAAGAACCCGGTCATCATGCTCGACGAGATCGACAAGATGGCGTCGGACTTCCGCGGCGATCCTGCATCGGCGCTGCTCGAGGTGTTGGACCCGGAGCAGAACAACACCTTCCAGGATCACTATCTTGATGTAGAGTACGACCTGTCGCAGGTGCTCTTTGTGGCGACGGCGAATGTGTTGCACACGATTCCCGGTCCGCTGCAGGATCGCATGGAGATTCTGCGGCTGACTGGATATACGGAGCTCGAGAAGCTGGAGATTGCGCGCCAGTACCTTGTGCGCAAGCAGCGCGAGGCCACAGGACTCACGGAACAGCAGGTCAGCTTCAACGACGAGGCTCTGCGCCAGATCATCCGCCACTACACGCGTGAGAGCGGAGTGCGCAACCTGGAGCGCGAGATCGGCAACGTCTGCCGCAAGGTGACGCGGCGCGTGGTCCGGGACTCGGCCCATGTCGAACAGGTCACACAGGCCACCCTGGAGGATCTGCTCGGGATTCCGAAGTTCCGCGACAGCCAGGTGCATGAGAAGAACGAGATCGGTCTGGTGACCGGGCTTGCCTGGACGGAGATGGGCGGCTCGATCCTGCAGACCGAAGTGCAGGTGCTGGATGGCAAGGGCAAGCTGACCGCCACAGGTCAGTTAGGCGATGTCATGCAGGAGTCCGCGCAGGCTGCGCTCACCTACATCCGCTCGCGCTCGCATCACCTGGGGCTGCCTCGGGACTTCTACCGCAACATCGACGTTCACATCCACGTGCCCGAGGGCGCCATCCCGAAGGATGGACCGTCGGCTGGCATCACGCTGGCGACGGCGCTTGCCTCGGCTCTGACGAAGATCGAGGTTCGGCGTGACGTGGCGATGACGGGTGAGATTACCCTGCGCGGCAAGGTGTTGCCGATTGGTGGCCTGAAGGAGAAGCTGCTCGCGGCACACCGCGCCGGCATCTTCGAAGCGATCCTGCCCGCGGACAACAAGCGCGACCTCGCCGATCTTCCCGACCTGATCAAGAACTCGATGAAGCTAAACTGGGTCGAGACGATGGACGAGGTGCTGGAGATCGCGCTCGCGGCCAAGCTCCCGCGGCTCACCGAAGAAACGCCGGAGGCGCTAGCGGCCAAAGGCCCGCTCCCGCCACCCGTGCAGGAGCAGGCACGAAACGTTCCCCGTCAGTAACCCCTAAGCCTGACCGCGACAACGGCTGCAGCCTCTGGTTGCAGCCGTTGTCGCGTGCAGTCACGGTCAGGCGGTTTTGCGACCGGTGAACAGGTGTGCGATCAGGGAGATGATCGCGAGAATCAGCACAATATGAATGGCGAAGCTGGTGATATGAACGGCGAAGAATAGAACCACCCAGAGAATCGCCAGAATGACAGCAATTGCTAGAAGCATCTTTTCCCTGCTTTCCTTGGCGGCTCGGCCGGATGGCGACCCGGCACCCGCCGCTCCATGAGAGCATCCTCGAGCCCGCCGCGTTGCTCCGCATCATGACGCAACTCTTCTGAAGGAACGAGATAACTGCGGGTTGTGGTTCCGCATCTATCTGCCGCAGAGAGTTGCAAAGCTCCACCCTCGGAGGCACGACCGTGCTTATTCTGATCATCATTCTGCTGGTGCTGATGTTTGCGTCCTTCCCTACCTATCCTTACTCGCGTGGTTGGGGCTACTATCCGTCGGGCGGCCTGGGGACGATCCTGCTCATCGTTATCATCCTGTGGCTGCTGCACGTGATTTAGCGCAGCAACGCTTCCGCGCGAGGCTAATTTGAGTACGATGGAAGGGCGTGCTTCGGCGCGCCTTTTCTCTATGTCCGCTCCATTAATCGCCGCATCGTCCAGTCTTCGTCTTAGTGAACTCTCTCCCGGCCTCGTGCAGTCGGAGATCCGCGCCATGACTGTCGCCTGTGCCGACGTGGGCGGCATCAACCTGGCGCAGGGCGTGTGCGACACTGATCCGCCGCATCCTGTCGTCGAAGCCGCGATCCAGGCGATTCGCGATGGCCACAACATTTACGTTCGCATGGACGGCATTGCGGCGCTGCGTGAGGCGATCGCACAAAAGCTTGAGTCCTTCAACGGCATTGACGCCGACGCGAACGCAAACGTCCTCGTCACCAACGGGGCCACCGGCGGGTTGCATGCTGCCCTTATGGCGACGCTCGACCCGGGCGACGAATGCATCGTCTTCGAACCCTTCTACGGCTATCACACGGCCTCGCTCAACTCGCTGCGCGTGAAACCGGCCATCGTTCCACTCGCTCCGCCCGACTGGATATTCGATCTCGATCGCCTTCGCGCAGCGATCACGCCACGCACCCGCGGCATCATTCTCAACACACCGGCCAATCCGTCCGGTAAGGTCTTCAGCCGCACCGAGCTTGAGGCCATCGCCATGCTTGCTATCGAGCACGACCTGTTCGTCTTCACGGATGAGATCTACGAATACTTCCTCTATGACGGCGAAGACCACATCTCGCTCGCCACACTGCCAGGAATGGCGGACCGCACCATCACCCTTTCCGGTTTTTCGAAAACATTCTCGGTCACGGGTTGGCGCCTTGGCTATCTCACTGCGTCCGAACGCTGGATTCCGGCCATCGGTTACTTCCATGATCTGCTCTACGTCTGCGCGCCTTCGCCGCTGCAGTATGGAGCCGCTGCGGGACTGCTGCAACTGCCCGAGACCTTCTACACCGATCTGTCTATCGAATATGAGGCCAAGCGCGACACCTTCTGCGCCGCACTGGCCCGGGCGGGCCTGACGCCATCCATTCCCACCGGTGCCTACTATGTGCTTGCGGACGCCTCGCGGATCTCCGGTGCGAACAGCAAGGCGAAGGCGCGGCGGCTGCTGGCCGATACCGGGCTTGCGGCGGTGGCGGGATCGGCGTTCTTCGGTAATGAACCGGATGGACTCAACCGTGGCGACAACCTGCTGCGATTCTGCTTTGCCAAGAAGGATGCAGATCTGGCTGAGGCGTGCCGGCGGTTGGACGAATACCAGACCTAACTCGCTGGTGCCCCGCCCGCTCTTTTGCGCAAACTATTCATTACGTAATGGTTCGACCTGCGCTCGTAACATATTTATTCTAAAGGACTAATGTCCTCGGGTTACAGCATTTTGGGGTGCCTTTCCGGCAGCTCACTTGCAGCTGAGGGTTGCGGTCTGGGTGACAGGCGCGTTGGTTCCAAGGGTGAAGCTTGCGGTCAGGGTGATGGGGCCGTTTGTTGCTCCGAGGCAGGTGGCGAGTCCGTTCATCGAAGTATCGGAAGAGCTGTCAATCGAGATGTCCCTGGGGTCCGGGTTCGTCCATGTGGGTGCGGCGGTCATGATCCAGTTCGGTACCGCGCAGCCCGGTGACGCGGTTGGAGAGACGGTTGCCTGAAACTTCACCTGGTTTGCGGGCGAAGTTTGCGCGTGATCTGCCGTGGCGCTGGCCGGACTGACGTTCATCGCCAGACCGTTTGCGCATTGCTGTCCGGTGCTCGCGCTTACCGCGCAGCCGGTCAACAGCAAACCGGCGCAGATGAAGCTCCACGCGAGAGCGGTTCTCATCATCAGAACGATAAAACCGCCCAAAGAGGCGGTCAATCGCTTTGAAAGCCAATTATTTTCGAGGCAAATCAGCAGCCTTCGAGGACTGACTCGTTGTATGGAAGGGTCAGGAAGCGGCGCTGGCCGCAGCGGCCGCCAGCAATGGAGGGGATAAGCATGACCTCGTCGCCGTCTTCGAACTGATGCGCATCGCCGCCCAGGAAACGGATGTCCTCGTCGTTGATGTACACGTTGATGAACTTGCGGAGGTTGCCGCTGTCGTCCTTGACGTTCTGGGCGAGCGCCGGGAATTTCGCGTCGAATTCGGCAAGCAGGCCGGGCAGGTTCTTCGCCTCGCTGGCAAAGCTCTTCTGTCCATCCGTGTGTCGGGCCAGCGCAGTCGGCAGGGTCACCTTCACGCTCATCGTGCACCTCCTGCCACAACGACGTCTTCCTCGGCGGCAGCACTCACATTCACGAGCGAGCCGTCCACCTCACGGAGGTAGGCGTCGAACTCGGCGAGCCGCGGCTTCACGGCGCGCTCTTCGTGGAAGCGGCCTACGAGAGCGTCGGTGGTTTTCAGACCGTTGCCGGTGATGCAGACCACCGTCAGCTCGTCTGCGCCGATGCGGCCCTGCGCGATGAGCTTGGCTGTCACAGCGGTGGTCACACCGCCAGCCGTCTCGGTGAAGATGCCTTCGGTTTCGGCAAGCTCCTGAATGCCAGCGACGACTTCGACGTCGGAAACGTCCTCCGCATACCCGCCTGTAGCCTGGATCATCTTCGCAGCGGCAGGGCCGTCCGCGGGGTTGCCTATCGCGAGCGAACGCGCGATGGTCAGCGGACGCTGCGGCTCGATCTCCTGGCGGCCGTTCTTTACGGCCGTGCTGATGGGCGAGCATCCGCTGGCCTGCGCGCCGAAGAACTTCACGTCCTTGGGCTCAACCAGGCCGAGCGCGACCAACTCGTCGAAGGCCTTCTTAATCTTGCGAATCAGCGAGCCCCCGGCCATTGGGCAGACGACGTTGTCGGGCAGGCGCCAGCCGAGCTGCTCGGCGATCTCGTAGCCGACGGTCTTGGAGCCCTCGGCATAGTAGGGCCGCAGGTTCACGTTCACGAAGCCCCAGTTGTACTCATCCGCGATGAGCGTGCAGAGGCGGTTCACGTGGTCATAGTTGCCGTCGATGCGCACGAGGCGCGCGCCATAAACCTGCGTGTTCAAAATCTTTGCGGGCTCGAGGTCCGCCGGCACCAGGATGCAGGCCTTGAGGCCGAGACGCGATGCTTGGGCGGCCACGCTGTTGGCGAGATTGCCCGTCGAGGAGCAGCCCACGACATCGAACCCGAACGCCTGCGCGTTGGCGAGCGCAATGCTGACGACGCGGTCTTTGAAGCTGAGTGTAGGAAAGCAGACGGAGTCGTTTTTGACGTAGAGATTTCGGGAGCCGATGCGCTCACCGAGGCGCTTCGCCTTGACAAGCGGCGTGAAACCCACCGGGAGATCGGGCTCGAAGCCGGCGGGAATCGGCAGCAGCTCCTTGTAACGCCAGATATTCGCCGGGCCGGCAGCGACGCTCTCACGGGTGAAACGGCCGCGGACGGACTCGATGTCATAGTGCACCTCGAGGGGAGCCAGGCAATCATCGCACGCCGACTGCGGACGGTTGCCATAGCTCTTGCCGCACTCGTTGCAGCGCAGCTCATAAATTGTCTGGTCTGGACAGCCGGACTCCGAAGATGGCATCGCGAAACACTCCCGCGGCTTTTGGGGTGCGTTCCTGAGACTTACTCTTTTCTGGAAATCACCGCGTTCGGTGGAGGGAATATGAACGCGGAATGCAGGAAAAAGAACCTGCTATACCGAATCTCATGTTCCCTGGTTTCCCCAGGAGAGAGTTGACACCGGTACGCCTTTGTTCTGTCCGGTTGTCGTGGCGTCTCAGGGCTCGTCCCTCAGCCACTCTGCATGAAATTCGACCCGTCTTGCGACGGATGGAATAATTAGTTTGTACCACAGGATGTCAACCGTTGCAAATCCACAGGTTACTAATTCGGCGGCTCGGGTACGATTGCGGTCACTCCGTCGGCGAAGGCAGCAGGGTCAAACTCGGTTCGGACGATCTCGTCGGGGCAGTCGGTGAGGTTGGCAACGCGCCAATTGCAGACGAAGGCGACCAGCTGCCCGGGCTGCGCAGATTTGACCTCCGCGCACACGTGTTCGGCACCTTCCACGCCCATCTCCCCTTCAACGTCGATCAGAACGAGGTCATACTCCCGGGACCGGAACTTCGAGAGGCCTTCCTTGTACGTGAGGGCAGAATCCACCTCAAAGCCCTTGAGGCGCAGAACGTGATCGCGCAGGGGGCGAATGGTGTCGCGGGTGCAGATGTGAAGAACGGCGCGCTTTGAGGATGCCTGCACGGTTTCCTATACGTAGAAGGGTTAACTAAGTTATCCCATACAGCTCGGAGGCGGTGGGTAACGCTCTCATGCTGTCATCCGCTACAACGATTGTCAACGAGTGACAGCCTCAGAAACGGTAGGCAGCGGCTTGCTGCAGCCCGCGCTTTGCCCGTTTCTGCTTGACAACGGTGCAGTCGAAGGAGCCATCTAATACATCGTGCTACGGAGTTCAGGATGAAACTCCTGCAGATCATCTGCAACGCAATGCTCAGGGTCTTCTCGGTCGACTGCTACTGGCTCTGGTAATCGGCGCAGAGCCTTACTCCGCCGGGTCGTAGTTGAGATTCTGTCCGAGCCACCGCTCCACTTCAGCCACATCCATCCTCTTGCGTGCCGCGTAATCGGCCACCTGGTCGCGGTCGATCTTGCCCAGGCTGAAATAACGCGAGGCCGGGTGAGCAAAGTAAAGGCCGCTGACACTGGAGCCGGGCCACATCGCAAACGACTCCGTTATCATGATGCCTGTCTTCGCTTCGACATCGAGCAGCCGCCAGATCGTTCCCTTCTCCGTGTGGTCTGGACAGGCTGGATATCCTGGCGCTGGGCGGATGCCGCGATAGCTCTCCTGGATGAGTTGCTCGGGCGTGAGGTTTTCAGTGCGGCCGTAACCCCAGGCGTCACGAACCTGCTTGTGCAGATACTCGGCAAAGGCCTCGGCAAGCCGATCCGCCAAGGCTTCAGCCATGATCGCGTTGTAGTCGTCATTGTCGGCCTTGAAGCGCATGATGAGCTCTGGCAGACCGATTCCGCTGGTAACGGCGAACGCACCGATGGAGTCGCGAAGTCCGGTCTCCCTGGGCGCGATGAAGTCCACGAGCGAGCGGCAGGGCTCGCTGCCCTCTCGATTTGCCTGCTGGCGCAGGAAGTGAAAGCGCTCGAACGCGTGCGTGCCTGCCTCATCGCTGTAGAGCTCGACATCGTCGCCAGTCGCATTGGCGTGGAAGAGTCCGTAGATACCGCGGGCGGTGATCAGTTTCTCGGCGATGATGCGGTCCAGAAGCTTCTGCCCATCAGCGAAGATCTGCCGCGCCTGCTCGCCGTGCCCCTCGTGTTCGAGAATGCGCGGATAGATTCCCTTCAATCCCCAGGCATGAAAGAACGGCGACCAGTCGATGTACTCGCGCAAGGTCGCGAGAGGTGCGTCTTCTAACACACGCACACCAGTGAACTCCGGCGTCGCCAGGTCCTCTGCGCGCCATGCGATCGGCGTGCGACGGCTTCTCGCCTCCTGGATCGAGACTACGGCCTGCTTGGGTGCGGCGTGGCGCTTGCGGAGGACTTCATACTCCGCCCGATGCTTTGCTTCAAAGTCCGCACGCTGTTCCTCACTCAACAAACTTGATGTCACCGGCACTGCACGGCTCGCGTCAAGGATGTGAACTACCGGCTCGCTGTAGTGTGGCGCAATCTTGATCGCGGTATGCGCGCGGCTGGTCGTGGCTCCGCCGATCAGCAACGGCACCTTGAAGTGCTGCCGCTCCATCTCACGGGCAACGTGAACCATCTCGTCCAGCGAGGGTGTGATGAGGCCGCTGAGTCCGATGATGTCGGCTCGAACCTCCTTCGCACGCTCAAGAATCTTCTCTGCCGGAACCATGACACCGAGGTCGATCACCTCGTAGTTGTTGCACGCAAGCACCACGCCGACGATGTTCTTGCCGATGTCGTGGACATCGCCCTTCACGGTCGCGAGCACGATCTTGCCTTGCGCTTTGACCTCGTGCCCGGCGGCGACCATGGCGGCCTTCTCGGCTTCCATGAAAGGCGTCAGGTAGGCGACAGCCTTCTTCATCACGCGCGCGGATTTCACCACCTGCGGCAGAAACATCTTGCCCGCACCGAAGAGGTCGCCGACGACTCCCATGCCGTCCATGAGTGGGCCTTCGATGACGGCGAGCGGCCGGCCCAGTTTCTGGCGTGCTTCCTCTGCGTCGGCCTCGATGTAGGTGTCGATCCCCTTCACCAGCGCGTGCGTCATCCGCTCCTCAACGGTTCCGTTGCGCCACTCTTCTGTCTTCTTCTCGTTCGCACTTTCACCGGCACTCGCCGCCTTGATCTTCTCGCCAAAGTCGACAAGCCGCTCTGTCGCGTCGGGCCTGCGGTTGAGCAGCACATCCTCAACCAGCGTCTTCAGCTCCGGGTCGATCTCCTCGTACACCTCGAGCATGCCCGCGTTGACGATGCCCATATCGAGCCCTGCCGTAATCGCGTGATAGAGAAACGCGGCGTGCATGGCCTCGCGGACTTTGTTGTTGCCGCGGAAGCTGAACGAGATGTTCGAAACTCCGCCGCTCACCTTCGCATGCGGCAGATTCTCTTTGATCCATCGAGTCGCGTTGATGAAATCGACAGCGTAGTTGTTGTGCTCCTCCATCCCGGTCGCGACGGTGAGGATGTTCGGATCAAAGATGATGTCCGAGGGGTCGAAACCAATTTCAGTCAGGATCCGGTAGGCGCGCTCGCAGATGCGGGTCTTGTCTTCGTAGGTTGCGGCCTGGCCTTGCTCGTCGAAGGCCATAACAACGACTGCGGCGCCGTACTTCAGGACGGTCTTTGCATTCTCGCGGAACTTTGCCTCGCCTTCTTTCAGGGAGATCGAGTTCACGATGCCCTTGCCCTGCAGGCACTTCAGTCCGGCTTCGATGACCTCCCACTTCGAGGAGTCCACCATGAAAGGCACCTTCGCCACCTCGGGTTCGCTGGCCAGAAGCTGCAGAAAACGCGACATCGCCGGGACACCCTCGATCATCCCCTCGTCCATGCAGATGTCGATGACGTTCGCGCCGTTCTCCACCTGCTGGCGCGCGATGCTCACGGCCTCTTCATACTTGCCCTGCTTAACCAGCGCGGCAAACTTCGGCGAGCCCGCCACGTTCGTCCGCTCGCCGATCATGATGAAGACGCCCTGCTGCTGGGTGAACGGCTGCGAGCCCGAGAGCCGAAGCGGAGCGAATGTCTGAGAGGCAGCGGTACTCAAGCAGCCACCTCGATTCTGGTGCCGAGCTTCCGAGGCGCCTTCTTCTCCAACGCCTTAGCGATGGCCGCAATGTGCTCCGGCGTGTTGCCACAGCATCCGCCTGCGATATTGATGAGGCCGTCCTGCGCGAACTGGCCAAGGTATCGACCCATGTCCTCCGGCTTCAGATCGAAGCCCGTCTCCGACAGCGGATTCGGCAAACCTGCGTTGGGGTAGCAGGAGATCGCCACGTTCGCCTTCTCGGACAGCTCCTCAAGGAACGGGTACATCAGTTCCGGTCCGAGCGAGCAGTTGAGGCCCACGCTCAGCGGGTGCACATGCTTCACCGCGTTCCAGAACGCCTCCGTGGTCTGCGCGGAGATCAGCGTCTCGCCGCCGCGGCCGACTGCGGCCGAGATCATTACAGGCAACTCTCTCCCATCCGCGTCGAAGACCTCGCGGATTGCGACGAGAGCGGCTTTCGCATTCAGGGAATCGAAGATGGTTTCTACGAGCAGAAGGTCCGAGCCGCCGGAGATGAGCGCGCGCACCTGCTCGGCATACGCCTGCTTCACCTGATCGAAGGTCACCACGCGAAATCCAGGATCGTCCGCGTCCGGAGAGTTCGATAGAGACACGGTGAGCGGTCCGATCGCACCGGCCACAAACCGCGGCCTTCCGGTCTCGTTTGCGACGCGGTCGGCCCACTCGCGGCACTGCTGCGCCGAGGTCTCGTTGATCTCCCACGCAAGATCCTGGAGCATCTTGTCGTCGATGACACGCTGATAGAATTCCGGATTCTTTCGGCCACCGTGCTCGCGCGGGTCCTCGACGAAGAATTCGCTCTGCGTGATGCTGGTAGCTCCAAAGGTGTTGGTTTCAATGATGTCGGCGCCCGCCTCCAGAAACCGCCGGTGGATATCCCCGATCATCTTTGGCTGAGTCAGCGAGAAGAGGTCGCCGTTGTTCAACAGATCCTTCGTCGCGTCCTTGAATCGGTCCCCACGGATGTCCGTCTCTTTCATTCCGTAGGTGCGTATTGTCGTCCCCATCGCTCCATCGATAATTGCGATGCGCTCATCCAGGATCTTCTCAAGAGGATGTCTCTGCGTCTTCATTCAAGCCTCCATCGGTTGCACGTCCTATAACAAAGCATCGGCGAGCCCGTCAGGCTCGCCGCTCGCTCTGACATCAACTGTCTAAGCTCTGTTGCGCTTAAGCGAGCACCTCTGCCTCTTCCTGATCCGAGGACGGAAGACCCGTTGACACCGGCACCAGCAGGTCTTCCTTGCGCATGACCATGGTGGTGGCGTTGAGACTGGCGAGTTCGAATCCGTGTCCATGCGTGATGGCGTCGGTCGGGCAGGCTTCTACACAGTAGCCACAGAAGATGCATCGGTTGTAGTCGATGTTGTAGACCTTTGCGTAACGCTCCGCGGAGCTGATGCGCTTCTCCTCGGTGTTCTCGGCGGCCTCGATATAGATGCAGTTCGACGGGCACGCTGCCGCGCACAGGAAGCATGCAACGCACTTCTCCAGGCCGTTTTCATCGCGCTGGAGCTGATGCTTGCCGCGGAAGCGTTCCTGGAAGATCGCGCCGCGCAGAGGTCCCTTGCCGTCGGGATAGTTTTCCACCTCGGTCGGCTGGAACCCCTCACGGAGCGTGATGCTCATTCCCTTCGCGATGGCAGCCGCATTACGCAGAATCGACATAGTCTCAGTATACGTCCTCGTACCCCGCTGGTTTCGCGGTGGCGGGTCAGGCGACCTCGTCTTCCTCTCCTACGGCTACTGCCGGCACGCCGCCTTCGCGCCGCATCTTCAAATAGCCCCGGATGAAGGGTTCGAGATCACCATCGAGCACACGGTCGACGTCTCCGACCTCTACGCGCGTGCGAAGGTCCTTCGCTATCCGGTAGGGCTGGAGAACGTAGCTGCGAATCTGCGAGCCGAAGTTGATCTCGAGCTTCGAGTCCTCGAGCTTCTTGCTTGCCGCGCGCTTCTTCTCCAACTCGTGCTCATATAGCCGCGAACGAAGCATCTTCATCGCCCTCTCGCGGTTCTTGTGCTGAGAGCGCTCGTTCTGGCATGCGGCTACAATTCCTGTCGGAAGATGCGTAATTCGCACGGCGGAGTCCGTAGTGTTGACGTGCTGGCCGCCCTTTCCGCCCGAGCGGTATGTGTCGGTACGAAGTTCGTCGGGCTTGATATCGATCTGAATCGAGTCATCGATCTCCGGCGAGACAAAGACGCTGGCGAAGCTCGTGTGCCGGCGTTTGGCCTGATCGAACGGTGAGATGCGCACCAGGCGGTGAACTCCCGTCTCGCCTGAGAGCAGACCGAACGCGTACTCCCCCATAACCGTGAACGTCGCCGACTTGATGCCGGCCTCATCGCCATCCTGCAACTCGTTGATCTCGGTTTTAAAGCCCTGCCGTTCGGCCCAGCGCAGATACATGCGCATCAGCATCTCGGCCCAGTCCTGGCTCTCGGTTCCACCGGCGCCCGGATGCACCGTGACGATGGCGTTGAGCGCATCGTTTTCCTCGCAGAGCATCGTGCGCGACTCAAGCTGCTCGACATACTCGCTGAGCGAATCAATCTCACGTTTCAGGTCGGGCTCGACAGCGGTCTCGCCTTCTCGCATCAGCTCGAAATAGGCCTCGATGTCTTCGCCGCGACGCTGCAGGTCGGCATCATAACCAAGCTGTTCCTCGAGCCGCCGCCGCTCGCGCATCAGCGGTTGCGATTTCGCAGCATCGGCCCAGATCGAGGGATCTGCAACCTTCTCTTCTACCGCGGCTAACTCAGCCTTCAGGCGGGGGGCGTCAAAGATACTCCCGCAGATCACGCACCTTCTCGCGGACCGGGGAGTAAGCAAATTCCAGATCGTTCAACATGAACCTAGTCTACTGTGCAGCGCCCTGCCCGCGCGAGCGCAGAAGGCTGAAGCCGACGAGCGCCCCAGTTAATACCGCACAGATCCAGGCAATCCAGTCGCCGTGACGCGTGTAGAAAGTGATGCCGTCGATGAAGTTGAACTTCGCCAGTAAAGCTCCGCGGACATGTCGCGGCATCTGGTCAACCACGCGCCCATAAGGATCAATCGACGCTGTTACCCCTGTATTCGTAGCGCGCAACACCCAGCGATTGTTCTCAATGGCGCGCATTCGCACCATATCCAGGTGTTCCCATGGCGCACTGGTGTCCCCATACCAGCCATCATCACTCAGGTTCACCAGAACCTGCGCGCCCTGCTCCACAAACTGACGAATTTCGTCTCCGAAGATGGACTCATAACAGATAAAGGCCCCATATTTTCGGCCATGATCATCGAATAGAACCCGCTGCGTTCCCGGAATAAATGGAAGACCGTCCAAAAGGTGCCCGGCAAAGAAAAACAGGGGTTTGTAGGGAACGTATTCGCCGAACGGGACAAGATGAATCTTGTCATATCGTCCGCCGTAGCTTCCATCTTCCCTGAAGAAGCTTGCCGAGTTATAGAGGTTGTAGCCTCCATCAGAATTCCGTCCCGCAAAACTCAGATCGTCAGCCAGGATGGGCGTCGAAGAACCTCGAGCAAGCTGCTCCATAAAATCCCGATAGGCCTGATCTGAATCAAGAAATGCCGCGGGGGACTCTGGCCAAACAATAAGATTCGGAGGTCCAGTGCCACTTGCCTGGTGCGGAAAATCCGGATGCTGACTTAGCCGCGCAAACGACGCCAGCATCGCTTCCTTGCCCTCCTGCTGTGCCCCCGCCCCGACAGATAAGTTCTCCTGCACCAGCACTGCCGTCGCAGTTGCCTCGGCCGGCGGAGGCACCCGGTTGCTGAACTGCAGCCAGGTCGCAACTGCAGTGAGTATGCCTGCAAGCAAGAAGACAGACCACGTCGTGCTCCTGCGAAACCTTGCAATTGGCATAGCCCACAGCATGTTCACCGCAGCGATTACTAAAGACAACCCAAAGACGCCGGTCCACGGCGCAATTCTAACCAGCGTCAGGTTGTCGATCTGCGCATACCCAATCAAGTCCCATGGAAATCCCGTGACTCTATCCCTGGCAAACTCGACCGCGACCCATAATAAGGGCGAGCTTAGTAACGCAGCCGTCACACTCCATTGGCGTCTAACAACTCCGAATAGCAACCCGAACAGCGCCAGATACAGTCCGAGATAGAGTGCAAACAGAAACAGAACTCCAACGGAGGCGGCTTCCGAGAGGTTGCCGTAGAGGTGCATCGTTGAATAGATCCAGTAACAATTTCCGAGATACCAGAAAACCCCACAGACATATCCCAGAAAAGCAGTCTGCCAGACGCGAAGCGGTGCTCCATCCCGCTGTCTTCCTGCGAACGCTGCTAGCAGCGGAACAAGACATATCCAGCAAAAGATGCGGCGCCACGCCGGCACCGGCCCTGCAATAGGGAACGGAAGAATCTGCAAACCTGCTGAGAGTAAAGAAAGTAAATAGAGATGCAGGGGGATCCGTCGCACGCCCCGAGTCTACCATCCTTACCAAAGGCCTCTTTATTTAGGAGGACCTTTAGCTCAAAAACCACGTAATAAAAATGGCGTGAATTGTCGAAATCCTGTAACTTACAAGGGAGCCCGAGCTCGGGATCTATCTCTCATCAATGCACTGATTTCGGCCGCTAAGAAGTAATTTCGTAAATTCAAACCGGTGACAGCAGCGGCTTCGTCGCTCCTTTCGCCAAACAGGACAAAGGATAAAATTATGGATGTAGGTCGCATTCTTTCAGAGATCGACGCGGAGATTGCTCGCCTTCAGCAGGCGCGCGCCGCTCTAACTGCAATCAGTGCCAGCGGCACCGTGGCACCCCGCCGTGGCCGGCCAAAGGGAAGCGTGAACAAGAAGTCCGCAAAACCTGGCCGCAAGAGGAACCTTACCCCCGAAGGTCGCAAACGCATCGCGGATGCAATGAAACGCCGCTGGGCAGAGCGCCGCGCCGCCACCAAGAGTTCCAGCAAGAGCTCGAAATAACTCGAGCCGGCAGGACATAAAAGGGGAGCCGCTCACGGCTCCCTTTTTGGTTTGGTTCCCTATCGCCGACTCCTTACCGGACCGCGATAACCTCGCGCATATTATCCTTGCCCAGAAAGAATCGCGTGCTGCTGAACTTTTCCAGCAGCTTCTCAATCTGCCGTGTCTGATAGACCTGGCGCACAGAGTAGTCCCCGGCCGGAATGACATGGAGCTGGTCTGTATCAGTTAGCTGATAACGCGAAAAAGCTGTCTCGGGTCCGTCGGTACGTCCATGAAACAGCGCCAGTAGCCTGCCATCTGGCCGCAGCACGGTATGCAGCCGCTCAAAAACCGCGGGCACCAACTGTGCTGGCAGATAGTTTGCCGTGTCCCACAGAAGAATCACGTCAAAATCACGTCCCGAAAAATCCAGGCTGGACTTTACGAAGCCTTCCACGTCGTACTCTTCGCCCGCGTCCGTCTGCCGCTTCCAATCCGGCTTATTCGCATCCTGCACCACATTCGCCATGTAAACACTGTGGCCCAGCGACGTCAGAAAGTTGATATTCGCCGGTGAAGTCGTTCCAAAGTCCAGCACACGCAAGCTCTCGCCCGCCTTCAGAAACGCAAGCGCCTCAGCCCAGCCCCGGGAGGGCCGGTCCCGGCCTCCGCTGTGGCCGCCGGTTCCCTGCGTGCGATCCTTGCCAAATCTGCTGAACATCGTTCGAGCCTCGTTCTGAGCGGTCCGGCTTCCCACCGCACTATACCTCAAGGATATCAATGGATTCCGATGTGGTCCTTTGACTGTGGAGGTACGTCTAATCGCTGAGTGGCCAACGCACGTCCAACGATAGTCTGCCTGCAACGAGCATCCATGTTTTCGGTGTTGATCGTCGCGATGCTGGCTTGGGGCAGTTGTCTGTTTCAGTCTGCTCGCGGGCAAGCCGGCTCGGTCGCTGCCGGGCCTGAATCAACGCTGCCATCGGGCACACCAAACTCGTGGGTCGAAGGCGCCGTCCGGAACGAACTGGTGCTCATCCAGGACGAGAAGCACCCTATCCGCTATATGGTGCGCAAAGTGGACCGCAAAGGGGATACCACACGCGAGATCATTGAGAGCGCCCAGGGTAACGTTGCGCGACTTATCCAGCGAGACGGCAAACCTATCAGCGCTGCCGAAGATAATGCGGAGCGGAGCCGACTCAACGGCATCCTCAAGTCACCCGGCGATTTTTTGAAGCACCAGGAGCGTGAAGGTGTGGGGCGCACCTACGCCATACAACTGATCAAGCTGCTGCCCGAGGCGGGACTCTACACGTACACGCCGGGGCAGCCGCAGCCTGCCGGCGCCACCTCTCCCCAGGTGGTGATCGACTTCCGCCCGAATCCGGCATTTCATCCGCCGACACTGGTGTCGGAGATTCTCACCGGCCTGAAGGGGAGGGTGTGGATCGACGCTCGAACAGGGACGATGAGCCGCATCGAGGGGGATCTTCTGCGTCCCGTTAATTTCGGCTGGGGCCTCGTCGCGCGCGTTTATCCCGGCGGGCACATCGAGTTTGAACAGACGCACATCGAGGGCAAGCGCTGGGCCTACTCTTATATCGATATCAACGTGAAAGTGCGCGAGGTCATGCTACATACCGTCAACAACAAGACAAGAGTGAACGCATGGGATTTCCAGGTACTGCCCTCGCCGCTATCCTATGAGGATGCAGTTCACGCGCTGTTGGCACGGCAGATTCCCCTGCAATAAGGGTGGCTAGGTTCCCAGTCGCATCTTGCGCACGGTCACTCGCTCAATCCCCTCGCGATCGACCTTATAGCCACGCCCCGGTTTGTCCCAGGGCACGTCGATCTCTCCCGTGGTCGACACGGTCACAGCAGGATCAATAATGTCCTCGCTCCAGTAGCGGCTCGACGCCGAGACGTCGCCCGGTAGCGAGAAGTTGGGTAACGACGAAAGGGCGATGTTCTGTGCCCGTCCTATTCCCGTCTCAAGCATCCCACCGCACCACACGGGAATCCCGTGTGCCTGCGCCACGTCGTGAACCGCGATCGCTTCGGTGAATCCGCCAACCCGACCCACCTTGATATTGATGATCCGCCCGCTGCCCAGTTCCAGCGCAGCCTGCGCATCTCGCCGACTTCGGATGCATTCATCCAGACAGATCGCGGTCTTGATCTTTTTCTGTAGTTCGCGATGGAAATAAAAGTCGTCGTACCACAACGGCTGTTCAATCATCAGCAGATTGAAGCGGTCCCACGTTGCAATACGGTCCGCATCCTCCAGCCTGTAGGCGGAGTTTGCATCGCAGCTCAGCAATATCTCTGGCCATCGCTCGCGCACGCGCTCAAAGACCTTCTCATCCCACCCCGGCTTGCATTTCAGCTTGATGCGCCGATAACCCGCCGTCACCTCAGTTTCAACCTTATCCAACTGTTGCTCGATTGACGGCTGAATCCCGATCGACACACCGCACGGAATCTTCTTCTTCGTTCCGCCCAGCAGCTTCGCCAGCGGAATTCCCTGCCGTGTCGCGTCCAGCTCCCACACGGCATTCTCAAGCGCCGCCTTCGCCATGCGGTGGCCGCGCACCTGCTCAAACAGCGCAGGGCAATCGCGGCCGCTCTCCACTTCGGCCTTCAGCAGCCGCGGAGCCAGCTCTGTTTCGGCGATATGCCACGCCGTATCAATCATCTCGTCGGAGAAATACGGATGTTCGCCCGCCACGCACTCGCCCCAGGCGCTAAGCCCTTCCGACTCGATTTCTACCAGCAGAATCCGGCGTCCTGTTGTTATGCCAAAGCTCGTCTCAAAAGGATGCGCGAGCGGCATATTAATCTCGCGCAGCGTAATTGCTTCAATCTTCATCTGCGTCCCTTCTAATAATTCAGCGCTTCGTCCCACAGTCCCAGCAAAAAATTACCATCACCTTCGCTATTCCGTTGATAGCCCAGCACTGAGTGCCCGCGCGCAAACGCATCCTCCAGCGCCGACGCATTGCTCGCCTGGATGCGGCGCGCCTCGGCGCGATGCGTATCCGAGGCCTTCCATTCGTAAATCTGGCGCGGCACATTCACCTGCTCCAGCACCTCAAACTTTGGCTGCTCGCCTGCGAGCACGCTGCATACACGCTTTGACCGCAACCACCACTCGGCGTACACCCGGTCCGTCGGCAATCCCCCTTGGAGCGGCGAACTCGACGGCCCATAAAAGTTCCGCTTGTACCGTCGAACGATTGCACCCAGTCGCGCAATGTTCAAATGCGCATTCTTAATCTCCAGAGGATCGAACGTCCACTCCATCAATTCGAAGCCTCGCGCCAGTGCATCCTCGCGCTGCGCCAGCTTAAGCTTCCGCCCCAGTCCAAGGTTGCGGAACTCCGGCAGCACGCCCACCATGTGTGAGTGCAGATACGGATGGCCGTGCCGGTATCCGGGCAGCGCCATCGCAAACCCGGCCATCGTCCCGCCGGCAATTGCTCCCATTACCTGGCCGCCAATCCGCGAGGCCAGCAGAAACATCCGCCGCGGAATCATATCCGCCGGATCGTAGCCCCAAACCGCGGTCTCGATCTCAACACAGAGATCAAACTCGGAAAGTTCTGTGAGTGCCCGTATCTCCACTGCAGTGGTTGCCTGCAGCGCGTGCTCTTCAGTGCCTGTCAACGCTTTTCCCCAGATGTAAGTTTTTCGCTGCTCTTGGCCCGGCTCCACAATTGGTCGAGCTCCTCAGCGGACATTGCCTCCATCCGCGTCCGCCCTCCGGCCTCCTGCTCCATCGCCGCAAACCGCCGCCGGAACTTCGTATTCGTCTTGCGCAGTGCAAGCTCCGGATCAATTCGCAGATGCCTCGCCAGATTCACCGCCGTAAACAACAGATCGCCCAATTCCTCCTCAACGCGCTCGCTCTGCACGCCGCCCGCAAGCTCCTCGCGCAACTCTGTCGTCTCCTCGGCAAGTTTTTCAAACAATCCCTCAACACTCGGCCAGTCGAATCCCACCTTCGCCGCACGCGAACCCAGCTTCCTCGCCTCAAGCATCGCCGGCATCGACCGCGGAATATCCTCCATCATCGATGCCGCTGCGCCGCCCACCGCAGTGTTCGAGCCCTTCTCCTCGCGCTTGATCTGCTCCCAGTTGCGCAGAACGGCGTTCGCATCCGCGGCGGCGACGTCTCCAAAGACGTGTGGATGCCGCCGGATCAGCTTCTCACTCAGGTTCTCGGCCACATCGCGCAGCGTGAAGTATCCGGCCTCGCCGGCCATCTCCGCATAAAACAACACCTGCAGCAACAGATCCCCAAGCTCATCTTTCAGCTCCGGCCACGCGCGGCGCTCAATTGCGTCGAAGACCTCGTACGTCTCCTCCAGCGTGTAAGGCATGATTGAATCGAAACTCTGCTCGCGATCCCACGGACAACCACCGGGCGCACGCAGACGGGCCATAATCGCTGCAGCGCGACCCAGTGCCTCGGCGGTCTCAGCCTGCATCTGCTTGCCGGCCCTTGCAGTCTCAGAAGGAGGAGTCACATCTTCCAGCTTACTTGAGACCTCGTTCAGCTTCCGAATCCTTCCCACGCCGCCGGCGTCTAGACTTGTAGTTCTGGCATGGATCTTCTCCAGAAAATTCGTACCTTGCCCACGGGCCCCGGCTGTTACCTCTACAAGAACGCCGAGGGCGAGGTCATCTACGTTGGCAAGGCCAAGAACCTGCGCGCGCGCGTGCGCAGCTATTTCCTCGCCGCCTCGCAGGCCAACGCCAAGACCGGCTCGCTCATGCGCGAGGCTGTCGACCTCGAATACATCACCGTCGCCAACGAGCACGAGGCCCTGGCGCTCGAGAACAACCTCATCAAGCAGCGCAAGCCGCGCTTCAACATCCTGCTGCGCGACGACAAGACCTACCCCTACATCAAGCTCACCCTCACCGACCGCCACCCCAAGGTCTTCGTCACCCGCCGCCTGCGCAAGGATGGCTCCGCCTACTTCGGTCCTTACTTTCCCGGCAACCTGGCGCACCGCCTCGTCGACGTCATCCATCGCAGCTTCCTGATCCCAAGCTGCAAGGTCGACCTCAACCGCTACCACCCGCGCCCCTGCCTGCAGTACTACATCAAACGCTGCCTCGGCCCCTGTGTCGAAGGCCTCATCTCCGTCGACGACTACCGCCAGGTCATCCGCGACGTGCAGCTCTTCCTCGACGGCAAGTCTGACGAACTCGAGAAGCGCCTGACCGTGCGCATGGACTCCGCCGCCGAGAACATGCAGTTTGAGCTCGCCGCACGCCTCCGCGACCAGCTCGTCACCGTACACCAGGCCAATGAGCGCCAACGCATCGCCTCTGCCGACTCCTCCGACGACGCCGACGTCTTCGGCTTCCACTTCGAAAACGACATGCTCGCCGTCAACCTCTTCCACATGCGCGGCGGCAAGATCGTCGACCGTCGTGACATGTTCTGGGAGGACCTGCCGGAGTTCGAAGAGGCAGCTGCATCACTCGCTGAAGAGGATGCCGAGGCTACCGATCTGGTCAGCGAGCCGCATCTCGAACCCAATCCGGCCTTCCCTGCCCCCGAGGTCCTCGCCGACAGCGAAGAATCCGAGCAGCATTCCACGCTCGCTTCGCCTTTCGAGGCGGATCTACCGAAGTCAGAGGTCGTCTCGGCCAACTGCGCAGTGCCCGAACTGAGAACTGATAACTCACAACTGAAAACTGAATCACCAAACCCAACAACCTTCTCCCCGTCCGCCTTCTTCTCCGCTCTCCTCAAGCAGCTGTACCTCGACCAGGCGTACGTCCCACGTCACATCTACGTGCCCGTCGACTTCCCCGATCGCCAGCTCCTAGCCGACGCACTGCGTGAGCGCTGCGGCTACAAGATCGAGATCGCGGTTCCGCAGCGCGGTGACAAGCGCTCGCTCGTCGACCTCGTCTGCCAGAACGCCAAGCAGTCCTTCGACCAGCGCTTCCGCGTCCTGCAACCCTCCATCAAGGCCATGCAGGAAGCCCTGCAGGACGCTCTCACACTCCCGGAGCCGCCCTCCCGCATCGAGTGCTTCGACATCTCGCACATTCAGGGCGCGGAGACCGTCGCATCGATGGTGGTGTGGGAGAAGGGCGCAATGAAGAAGTCCGACTACCGCAAGTTCCAGGTCAAGACCGTCGCCAGCGTCGATGACTTCGCTTCCATGCGCGAGGTTGTGCTTCGCCGCTACTCCAAATTTGCCAACGGTGCGACGCCGACAGGCAAAGACTCCACGCTGCCCTCGCTCATCCTCATCGACGGCGGCCTCGGTCAACTGCACGCCGCAGCCTCTGCGCTCGAAGAGCTCGGGCTCACGACACAGCCGCTCGCGTCCATTGCCAAGCGCGAAGAGGTGATCTACGTCCATGGACAGGAGGACGAACCCGTCGTCCTCGACCGCCGCTCGCCGGTACTGCACGTCATCCAGAAGATCCGCGACGAGTCCCACCGCTTCGCCATCACCTACCATCGCAAGCGTCGCGAGATGCGCGACCGTACCAGCGAACTCGACGCAATCCCCGGCGTGGGCCCGACGACGCGCCAACGGCTGCTCACGCACTTCGGCAGCGT
>DATNGO010000044.1:0-20376 GCA_035605855.1 Acidobacteriaceae bacterium
CTGAAGGCCCGACCCATAGACGCCACGTTAATCCCAAACATACCGCTCATCGAACGCGACATGATACTTCTCAAAAAACGCGCGCATCTCGTCCTCAAAGCTCCGCTTGCGGTGATGCGCTTCCTGCGTCTCGATGTACCGCAACATAGGTCGGGCCTTCAGCCCTCCATAATCGCCCGAATCCGTCCCTGGGGTTTCACCCCAGGCTGTTATCTCATCGCGCCGTTGGCGCTCGCATCCTTGGCCGTGCTGACTGCTCTTGCAGGTTGTAAATCTTCATCAAACACCGGGACGATGACGCTCGATCAAGCCGTAAAAGACGGAAAGATAGCGGACGTGCATATCTACCCATCCCGCCCCACCATCACCCCACCACCCTTCAAACTCTTCCACACCACCGACAACTCCATCACTCTCGTCACCGCCGCCAACGCCACCGACGACCAGATCGCCGCGATCCTCTGGCAACTCCACGACGCCGCCCGCGCCCACAACTTCGCCGCGCTCCACTTCCCGCAGCAGGTCCAGCAAATGATAGACGCCCGCGATCCGATGGTCTGGTTCCACGTCTACCGCGGCCCCAAATGCGCCGACGAAAAGTACACCACCGCCGCACTCCCCTGCGGGCCCAGCTACCACGCCGCCGGCGACTACACCCTCGGCAGCTTCTCCAACAAAGACCGCGACGACGCCGTCCTCCTCCACGCCGGCGACAAACAAACCGAACTCTGGAACCCCGACGCGCCTTAATTTTTCTACTGTCTACCCTCTACTGTCTGAGGTCCTATGCTCCACACCTTCGTCGCTCTCGTCCAAGACAAACCCGGCGTACTCACCCGCGTCGCCTCGCTCTTCCGCCGTCTCAACATCAACATCGTCTCGCTGACCGTCGGCGAATCCGAGCGCTCCGAGGCATCACGCATGACCATCGTCTGCGAGGCCCACGAGCACGCCGCCGACCGCATCCGCGCTTCGCTCTACAAGCTCGAGACCACCATCCACGTCGACGAGGTCAACCGCGCCGACGCCGTCGTCCGCGAGCTCTGCCTCATCAAGGTCGCCGCCGGCCCCAACCATCCGCACGGCGTCCACTCGCGCTCGCAGATCTTCGAGCTCGCCAACGTCTTCCGCGCCCGCGTCGTCGACCTCGCCCCAGAGTCCATCATGCTTGAGATGACCGGCTCCGCCTCCAAGATCGAAGGCCTGCTCCAGGTCCTCCGCGAGACCGGCTACGAGGTCCTCGAAGTTTCACGCACCGGCCGCATGGCCATGCGTCGCGGCCACCACACCGGCCGCGTCCTCAAAGCCCTCGGCTCCAAAGCCGATGAACCGCAGGACGCACTCGATCCCAGCTCCTTGGCCGGCGATTTGTCCGGCGATGAAAAGCTCCCCACCGAGTTCGAGGACTAATACGCTCAAACTATGAACCGCCGCGAGTTCCTCAAGTCGAGCGCCGCCGTCTCCGCCACAACGCTTTCGCCGCGCGCGCTGCATGCGCTTTCGCCGGGCACCACCGCGCACCTGCGCCAGCTCGACTACTCGCAGGTTCAACTTCTCGATTCACCTCTCCGCCGGCAGTTCGACCACAACCACGCGCTCTTCCTCGCACTCGACAACGACCGCCTGCTGAAGCCCTTCCGGCAACTTACCGGCATGCCCGCGCCCGGTGAAGACATGGGCGGCTGGTACTCGCCCTCACCCGACTTCGACCCGCCCAGGAACTTGACCGGCTACATCCCCGGCCACAGCTTCGGCCAATACCTCTCCTCGCTCGCGCGCGCCTACGCCATCACCGGCGATAAGCCCACCCAGCAGAAGGTCCACGAACTCGTCACCGGCTTCGCAGCGACCGTCTCGCCGAAGTTCTACGCGAACTACTGTCTTCCCTGCTACACCTTCGACAAGACCGCCTGCGGCCTCATCGACGCTCATCAGTTCGCTCACGATCCCGCCGCGCTCGAAGTCCTCAATCACGCAACCGACGCCGTCCTCCCCTACCTCCCCGACCACGCACTCACTCGCGCCGAGATGCGCGCGCGTCCGCATCCCAACGTCGCCTACACCTGGGACGAGCCCTACACCCTCCCCGAGAATCTCTACCTCGCCTGCACACGTGGCGCCGGATCACGCTATCGCACCCTCGCCCAGCGATTCTTGCAGGACAAGACCTACTTCACGCCGCTCTCCCGCAACGAAAACGTCCTCCCTGGCGAACACGCCTACTCGCACGTCAATGCGCTCAGCTCCGCAATGCAGGCCTATCTCGTTGATGGCAGCGCGATGCATCTCGAGGCCGCGCGCAACGGTTTCCGTTTCGTGCAGCAACAGAGCTACGCCACCGGCGGTTGGGGCCCCGACGAGACCTTCCAGCAACCCGGCAGCAACGGCCTCGCCGGCTCGCTCACCCACACGCACTCCAGCTTCGAAACACCCTGCGGCGCCTACGGTCACTTCAAGATCACTCGCTATCTTCTCTGCGCCACCGGCGACCCATCCTACGGCGACAGCATGGAGATCGTGCTTTACAACACCATCCTCGGCGCGCGTCTCATTCAGCCCGACGGCACGAGCTTCTACTACGCCGACTACAACAACGACGCCCAAAAATCCTGGTACGAACAGAAGTGGCCCTGCTGCTCCGGCACCTTTCCGCAGCTCACCGCCGACTACGGCATCAGCTCTTACTTCCTCACACCGCGCGGCCTTGCCGTCAATCTCTACACACCTTCACGCGTGAGCTGGAAGCAAAGCGGCGCCAACATCGCCCTCACACAAACCACCGACTATCCAAACAACAGCGGCGAAGTCACCCTCAAAATCTCCGCTGACCGCAATCGCTCCTTCCCCATCGTCTTGCGAATACCAGCATGGGCTGGCCCCCGAACCCGCGCGCTCCTCAACGGCCGCACGGCGCCCGGTCTCACTCCACACCCCGGCACATGGCTCGTTATGGACCGTGAATGGCGCAACGGCGACCGCATCGAACTCACGCTCGACATGCCTCTCCGTCTCATCCCGCTCGATCCCGCCCACGCTGATCTCGTCGCGCTGGCAACCGGCCCACTCGCATTGTTCACCCTTTTGCCCGCGCCACATCGCTTCACTCGTGCAGAGTTACTCGCAGCGTCTCGCACCTCCGCCGGCGCCGCGGAATGGACCCTCACTTCCTCCAGCGGAACTGCACGCGCGCTCCCTTTCGCGCTCATCGATCAGCAGCACTACCGGCTCTACCATCAACTCAGCTGATCTTCAAAAACCTCTATCATCAAACCAACGCTTAATAAGAGAAGGAACATCATGGCAAAGACCTACCACGATCAAGACGCAGACCTCTCCCTCATCCAGGCCAAGAAGGTCGCCATCATCGGCTACGGCTCGCAGGGCCACGCGCACGCCCTCAACCTCAAGGACTCCGGCGTGCACGTCAAAGTCGGCCTGCGCCCCGGCTCCGCCAATGCGAAGAAGGCCCAGCTCGCCGGCCTCGAGGTCGCCAGCCCCGCAGACGCGGCCAGGTGGGCCGATGTCGTCATGCTCCTCGTTCCCGACCAGACCGCCGCGAAAGTCTACAAAGAGATCGAGCCCGGTCTTCAGACCAAAGGTTCCGACGGCCAGCCCAAGACCCTGATGTTCGCGCACGGCTTCAACATCCGCTTCCGCACCATCAACCCGCCCGCAGACATTGACGTCTCGCTCGTCGCACCCAAAGGCCCCGGCCATCGCGTGCGCGAGGTCTTCACCGAAGGCGGCGGCGTTCCCGCACTCGTCGCGGTTGAGCAGGACGCCAGCGGCAAAGCGCTCTCCAACGCGCTCAGCTATGCCAAGGGCATCGGCGCCACACGCGGCGGCGTGCTCCAGACCACCTTCACCGAAGAAACCGAGACCGACCTCTTCGGCGAGCAGGCTGTGCTCTGCGGTGGCACTGCCGCGCTCGTCAAAGCGGGCTTCGAGGTCCTCACCGAAGCCGGCTATCAACCCGAGCTCGCCTACTTCGAGGTCCTCCATGAGCTCAAGCTCATCGTCGATCTCCTCTATCGCGGCGGCCTCGAGTACATGCGCTACTCCATCTCCGACACCGCCGAGTGGGGCGATTACGTCGCCGGCCCCCGCATCGTCACTCCCGAAGTCAAGCAGGCCATGCAGGGCCTGCTCAAAGACATCCAGGACGGCAGCTTCGCCAGGCGCTTCATCGAGGACCAGAACACCGGCCGCAAGCAGTTCGAAAAGTTCCGCGAGCAGGAGCGCAACCATCCCATCGAGAAGGTTGGCGCCGAGCTCCGCAAGGCCATGCCCTTCCTCGACCCCGTCAAAGTCGAGAACGGCACCGTCGTCAAAGCGTAGCCCCGAAACCTTCACCATCAGCAACCCCCCATTCATCTGTGCGATGAATGGGGGGTCCACATTTGGGCTTCACGGCTGCCAAACGCAAGGCCATCACTTCAGCCACGAATCGCGCCCGCTCATCTCCGATGCACCGGCGGAGGGCACGTTGGCGAAGCTTGGTGCCGACGCAGTATTTCCATACCAGTCGACGTTGCGGGTAATGTACATCGCGGCGGCGACAGCAGCGAAACTTGTGATCGCACCAACGAGAAGAGCGTACGCCTCCACACGCAACAGCACATAGATGAAGGCATAAAGAGCGCTAAAGACCCCCAGCGCCCGAAGAGCAAGCTTGCGGCTGCGAAAGACCCACTCCGCGTTTGCCGACAGCAGCGCAACGGTGGACACGCCCGCGATGAGAAAGCTTATGTCGAACCCAAGATGTTCAGCGAACGATAACAGCAGAAGGTAGAAGACGGTTTGCGCCACTCCCACTAGCGCGTACTGTGCGAGATGCACTCTCTTCCCGGTTGAGGCCTCGAAGAGGAAGTAGGTCAAAAAGACGAGGCCGAGAAATAGCGTGATGTAATGCAAAGACCGGCGCGTGGACCGGTACGAATCAGCAAGACGGATTCCCAACACAGTTGTAGGCTGCGCTGTGGGATTATCCGACGAGGCTGCGAGTAGACCATGATGATCGGCTCGCTCGGTAGTGAGGCCCTCCACAAAAAAACCCGAGATGCTCATGAAAAAAGCGAGCAGCATAATGACGAAAAACTTTGCCCCGAGCGAACGGGAGATCAGGCTATTGGCTGACGGCACGGGTGAGGCGAAGGTGCTCATAACGACGTTCTCCTTGACAGTAACTTTGCAATACAAAGTTGATAGAGAAAGTTCGGCTGGCTGCGAAGCCGGCGGGTGAAACTTCTATGCATTCAGCGGTGAGAGCTTGCGGCGATACGAATCTTCTTGGTCCGCGTGAACTGCGGATCCTGCATCGCGAACGATCTGCTCCAGGATCGTGAGGTACTCGATGTAACGCTTGCGACCCGAAACTGTGATGCGAACCGTAGTTTGTACGCGGCCACGATCTTCTTCTTTGCTGATCGAGATCATCTTGTCTTCCTCAAGCACCTGCAGATGCCGCGCCAGGTTGCCGTCCGTAAGAGCGCAAAGCTGTTTCAGCTCCACAAAGCTGAGGCCATTCGGATGGGTCATCAGCGAGGTGAGAACGCTCAGCCGGGCGCGCTCATGGATGACCCGATCGAGGCCTTCATAGGCGAATGGTGCCGCGGATTTAGAGTCTTTTGCCTTCATCGCCCGGTCGTAGCCTTCCTTGCTGAAAAATAATGGATGGCAGCCACCAGCAGCATGCCGATGACATAGGCGCCCGACATCGTAACCGGAGCCAGCGCCCGCGCATCTCCCAGGCCAATGCAGCCCAGACCCGTGAGAAGAAACCACACGCCGGCCAGAAGCATGGGCCGCGGCAGGCTCCGGCAGGAGGCAAAGACGCCCAGGCTGAAGACAATCTGCCACATGCCCGGCAGCATCCAGAAGACGCTGCCCGTGACGTGCAGCAGCACGAACGGCAAAATCGCACCGGCAATACCCGCGGGGAGAAACTGCGCAACGGCCATGCGGATCATCTCGTCCGCCATCCCGGAATGCAGGCGTCGCGCGCGCGTAAGCATCTGGGTGGCGATCAGAGCGGCGCATAACAACCCCGTCGTGAGCCACAGAGCGACATACTCTACCGGTTGAGACGCAGGCTCAGGAATCCAACGGAATTGCGCCGCACCCGCAAGCAGGGCCAGAACAGCCGTGGCGGAAAGAGTGAGCGGACCGTAGCCGCGAAACTCGGTGGCTTGTGCGACCTGGCGGCGAATGTTACGAATGTCAACGAGGGCTTGGTTGAGGTCGGTCATAATCAGGAACAGCTCTCACGCGAAAAGCGTACACTTTGTGATACAAAGTGTAAAGATGTAAGTGTAAAGATGTAAAGGAAAGATTTCGGGCACTCGGGTCCCGAGTTCTTTCGATACCAGCCATGCCACCCACCTTCTCCGCCGAAAAACTCGTCGATTGGAACGACGCCACCGCGCAACACTGGCACGACTTCATCCTCGCCAACCCCCCCGTCTTCGCCTTGCTCTGCAACATCCGCAACGGTAAGACCATCGCCGACACGCTCCAGCACATCGTCGCCGTCGAGCTCCGCTACGCGCAGCGTCTGGCCGGCCTTCCCGAATCTCCCTACGAAGAGATCCCCAAGAACTCGATCGACTCTCTGCACGCCGCACACGAGCTCGCACTCAGTCTCATCCGCAGTCTTCTCGCGAATCCCGGCTACGACTGGACCGCCGAGCTCACCGTTGACACCATCTCCGCCGGCCGCCTGCGCGCCTCGCGCGAGACCATCCTGGTGCATCTCACGCTGCACAGCATGCGCCATTACGCGCAACTCGCGACCCTGGTCCGCCAGCAAGGTTTCAAAACAACCTGGCCCATGGACTACCTCTTCGCCGCCGCCCAACGCGTCTGAGTCATAATCAGAAGCATCAGCTATTCACATGGTTCTCCAGTCTCCTCCCACCGCGCTTCGCCTCAACGCCTTCGGCCTGGAAAATGTTGCGGGCCTCTCGCTCGAGCCCGCACCTCTTCCCGCGCTCGGCCCCACCGGCGTCCACGTGCGTCTCCATGCCGCTTCGCTCAATTACCGCGACCTCATGGTCGCCCTCGGGCAGTACAACCCGAACATGCAGCTCCCTCGCATCCTCGGCTCTGACGCCGCCGGCGAGGTCGTCGCGGTCGGCGCCGCCGTCACAGGCTTCAAACCCGGCGACCACGTCTGCACCCTCTTCTTCCAGGACTGGCTCGACGGTGAGATCCAGCCCCTCACCGGCAAGTCCGCCCTCGGCGGCGCCATCGACGGCGTCTTCGCCACCGAGCGCATCCTCCCCGAATCCGGCCTCATCCACGCGCCCGCACACCTCAGCTTCGAAGAGGCCGCCACCCTGCCCTGCGCTGCGCTCACCGCATGGAACGCGCTCGTCGAGCAGGGGCATCTCCGCGCCGGCCAGACCGTCCTCATCCAGGGCACCGGCGGCGTCTCCCTCTTCGCTCTGCAAATCGCAAGGATGCACGGTGCGACCGTCATCCTCACCAGTTCATCCGACGAGAAGCTCGATCGCGGCCGGCGTCTCGGAGTCGCCCACACCATCAACTACAAATCCACGCCCGACTGGGACAAAGTCGCCAACGACCTCACTCACGATATCGGCGTCGACCACGTCGTCGAAGTCGGCGGCCAGGGCACCATCACCAGATCGCTCAGTGCCGTTCGCCCCGCCGGCCACGTCCACGTCATCGGCGTCCTCTCCGGCACAGGCCCCGAAACAGGCCCCGGCGTCGACGTCCGCACCATCCTCCGCAAATCCATCCACATCAACGGCATCTACGTCGGCAGCCGTGCCATGTTCGAGCGCATGAACGCTGCCATCTCCGCCAACAAGCTCAAGCCCATCATCGATCGCATCTTCCCATTCGCTGAAGCCCGCTCCGCCTTCGAGCACATGCAACACGGCAGCCACTTCGGCAAAATCGTCCTCTCGCTTTGACGTCGCACGCACGCGCCGGAACTCTGCCTGTCAAAAACACACGTACCAGCCAGCATGGCCCCCGCTGCGTCCCTGTCTTCTTCCTCTTCACACGACAGTTAACCCGCAGCCCTGAACGCAGAAAGCCCCTGCGCTCTGGCAGGGGCTCCCGAACTCAATTGTGCTTCGGACTAACTCGTGATGATTTCAACTCCGCGCCAGAATGCCACATGGTGCTTCACGGACTTCGCCGCCGGCTTCGGATCAGGGTAGTACCACGCTGCGTCCAGATTCTCCTGGCCGTCAACGAGCACCGTATAGTAACGCGCACGCCCCTTCGACGGGCACGTCGAGCTGCTCGAGCTCGGACGCAGATAAGCCCGATTCACACTTTCCTCTGGGAAGTAGATGTTGCCCTCAACGGTCTCGATCTTGTCGCTTTCCGCGAGGGTCTGTCCGTTCCAAACCGCCTTTGCCATATCAGCCTTCCTGTCTTTTCAGCCAGATAGCAGCAGCCGAACCCTTCCATCACCATCCGAGAGGTCTTGGCCGCGGCCTATGCCGCTGGTCTAACAAGAGTTTAGCACGGTTTTACCGGAAATGGAAAGTCCTCCTTTGTGTTCCTACAGAACATCATAGAATCCACGCGGTTTACAGCCTCAGGCCACCGCCTCCACCACCGGCCGCGTCTTCTCCGGATCAGGCCGCTTCAGCTCCTTGGGCTCTTCCTTCGGCTTGGGCGGCCCAATCTTCTTCTCGTACCCGCACACCACCACCGGCGTCGGCTCCTCTGCCCCCTTCTTGCCACGACGCTTCGGCAGCCGCTCCTGGTTATTCGGGCACACCAGCCACGTGCCTTCCTTGTCCGAAACCTCCAGCACGTACGGCGACTTGCACTTCGGGCACGCCTGCGCCACCAGCTTCTGATTGCTCGTAAAGTCGCACTTCGGGTACCGCGTGCACCCGTAGAACACATCTCCGCGCCGGTTCTTCCGCACCGCGATCTCGCCGCCGCACTTCGGGCACGGCACGTCCAGGATCTCCTGCTTCACATACTTGCACTTCGGATAACCGGAGCACGCGATGAACTCGCCGTACGGCCCCTCGCGCTGCAGCAACGGCTTGCCGCACTTCGGGCAGGGCTCCTCCAACTGCACCGGCGGCTTCGACTGCACCTTCTGGTTCAGCTTCCGGATCGTCTTGCACGGCGGGTCCTCGTTGTAGCCCGGGCAAGCCATAAACGGCCCCCACGGCCCATTGCGCAGCACCATCACCCGCCCGCAGTTATCGCAGAACTCCTCTTCCTGCTCCTCAACCGCATCCGCTCCCGGAGCATTCAAGTCCGGCTTCGACGCATAGTTCTCCTTCGTGAAGTCGCAGCTCACCGGCTCCACCGAGACCTTCTTCCACTCCTTCATCGCCAGCTGCAGCGCCGCCGTCAGCTCTTTTCGATCCTTCGAATCACTGACCTCAACAGCCCGCTCCGTGCCGTCCGCGTCCGTCCCTCGCACCTTCAACGTTGCATGGTGGAACTTCGTCGTAAGCTTCTTCAGCACCTCGCGCTCGCTCTTCTTCCACGCCGCCGCGCTCACGGCCATCGGCTTCTCGTTCGTATAGTTCGCGCACGAGTAGAAGCTCCCAAACTTGCCCCACTTCAAATACAGCGGAGCTCCGCACTTCTCGCAGATCTCGTCCGTCTCCTGCTCCATCGCCTTGACGTCTTCCATCGTCTCGCTGGCGACCTTCAGCTCGTCCTCGAGATGGCCGTAGAAGCCGTTCAGCAGATCCGTCCACTTCTCCGTTCCCTCTTCCACCGCGTCCAGCTCGTTCTCCAGCCCCGCCGTGTACTCCACCTTGAAGATGTACGGAAAATTCTTCACCAGCAGGTCGGTCACCACCATGCCGATCTCCGTCGGCACCAGCCGCGCCTTGATCTTCTTCACATAGTCGCGCTCCTGGATCGTGTTGATGATCGACGCATACGTCGACGGCCTTCCAATGCCGTTCTCCTCCAGCGTCTTCACCAGGCTCGCCTCGTTGAACCGCGGCGGCGGCTGCGTAAACTTCTGCTGCGAATCGAGCCGCACCTTGTTCAATGCCTGGCCATCGTTCAACTCCGGCAGCCTGCGATCGGCTTCATCTTCTTTCGCGCCATCGCCATCCGCGTCGCCGTCCGCGCGCGAGTCCTGCGCCTTCTGCTCCTGCCTCGCAGCGTCAGCCGACGCTTTCGCATCGCGCGCAGCCTTGGCCTTCTTCGCCTCTTCCTCGTACCACAGGAAGCCCGCAAACTTCAGCACGCTTCCCGTCGTGCGGAAGTCATAGCTCATGGCCTGATCTCCGTGGCTCGAGGCCGCCTTCGCCTCAATGTCCACCGTCGTCTGGTCGAACACCGCCGGAACCATCTGGCTCGTGACCGCGCGCTCCCAGATCAGCGAATACAGCCGGAACTGCTCGTCGCTCACATAGCGCCGCACAAACTGCGGCGTCCACGTAATGTTCGTCGGACGAATCGCCTCGTGCGCATCCTGTGCGTCCTTCTTCGACGAGTACACATTCGGCTTCTCCGGAATGTACTCACCGCCCAGCTGCTTTTTCACGTGCTCCCGGATCGCATCAATCGCATCCGGGCTCATGCGCGTCGAGTCGGTACGCATGTAGGTGATCAGACCCACCGTGCCCTCTGCGCCCAGATCAATGCCTTCATACAGGCGCTGCGCTACGCCCATCGTCCGGCGCACGCCAAACCCCAACCGCCCCGCCGCCTGCTGCTGCAACTGGCTCGTCGTAAACGGAGGCTTGGGCTTGCGGCGTGTCTCTTTCTTCTCCACCGACCGCACGCGCCACGTCGCGTGCTCCAGCTGCGCCATCACTTCATCAACCGCCGCCTTATCCGGCAACGCACTGGCGATGTACTTGCCTTCCTCCGCGCGATCTTCCACGCGCACCGGAACGCCCTTCACACCCACCATCCGCGCCGTAAACTCGGTGTTGTTTCCCTGCGGCGTCAGCACCGCATCGATATTCCAGTACTCCGTCTGCGGGAAGCCGGCAATCGCACGCTCGCGCTCCACGATGAGTCTCAGTGCCACGGTTTGCACACGTCCCGCGCTCAGCCCCCGCCTCACCTTGTCCCACAGCAGCGGCGAGATCTGATACCCCACCAGCCGGTCTAAAACTCTGCGTGTCTGCTGCGCGTCCACCAGGTTCTCATCCACATCGCGCGTATGCTGAAACGCTGCCTGCACGGCCTTCTTCGTAATCTCGTTGAAGGTCACGCGCTGAATCTTCTTCTTGTCCCTCATCGCGGGCAGAAGCTGCATCCTTAAATGCGCGGCAATCGCCTCGCCTTCGCGGTCCGGGTCAGGCGCCAGGAACACCGAATCGCTCTTGGCCGCCAGCTTCTTCAGCCGGTCCACCACCTTCTCCTTGCCCGGCGACACAATCAGCGTCGGCTCAAACGTCCGCCGCTTCAGCTCCACACCAATATCGTTCTTCGGCAAGTCCATAATGTGGCCGATCGAGGCCTCCACCACGTAGTCGCTGCCGAGATATTTCCCGATCGTCTTCGCCTTCGCGGGCGACTCTACGATCACAAGATTCTTTGCCATCTGTTGCCTTTACTCCGTCCGGCCCCCAGCCGCTAAGCCCGGCGGGGGACCTCGGTTTTGTCAGGCGGCCCTTGCCAGCCCTCCATCAACCAATGTCAATGCACCCTAACACGCCCCGCCAAGGACAAGTCAAACGGGCGCAGATCAAACCCTCCCTACGGACCGCCTGAGCCGGTCGTTCCGTTGGACGTTCTTATCCGGAGGAAATTGTGGAAAAATGCGTGTTCAAAAACACGCCAAAAACGCTCCAAAACCACTAAAAAGCACTCGAAAAAGCACTCGGAAATTAAGTCAAAAACAGCGCAGGTAATTTTTGCCTGGCATCTGCTTCACCCTGCCTGCAAGCTCCAGCTCGAACAGCGCCGTAAAAATCTCACCCGAGACCATCTTCGGCTCCAGCCGTTCGATCAACTCGTCCAGCTGCACGGCCTCATCCGGCCGTAACTCACTGAAAACAAAACGCTCATGCTCGCTCATCGGCTGTCCTTCGCCGTCTGAGGGCTGGGTGTTAAATAAAGATGCGGTCTCCCCCGCTTTCGATTCATTCCCACCCTTCCGGCGCTCCAGCTCTTCCTCCAGCGCAATCCGGTCCTGCGACCGCAAATCCTCCCAAATGTCCTCCCATGTTGCAGTTAGCTTCGCCCCCTGCTTGATCAGAGTATTCGGTCCCCAGGCATTCTTGTTGGTCGCATTCCCGGGAACGGCATAAATGTCGCGCCCCTGCTCCAGCGCGCACCGCGCCGTAATCCGCGTCCCCGAGTGCTCCGCCGCCTCCACCACCAGCACCCCCACGCTCATCCCGCTCAGCGTCCGGTTGCGGATCGGAAAGTTCTGCGGAGCCGGAAACGTCCCCAGCGGAAACTCGCTCACAATCGCCCCTCCGCTGGCCACAATCCGCTCTGCAAGTTGTTTGTTTTCTTTAGGATAGATCACGTCGATCCCCGTTCCCCACACCGCCACCGTCTTCCCGCCCGCATCCACCGCGCCCTTGTGCGCACACGTGTCCACGCCCCGAGCCATCCCGCTCTGAATCACCAACCCGCGCTTCGCCAGGTCCCGGCTCAGCATCTCCGCCATGCCCGCGCCATACGGCGTCGGATTGCGCGTCCCCACCACCGCAAGCCCCGCGCGGTTCAAGATCGACGCATCGCCCCGCACCCACAGCACTGGAGGCGGATCAAAGATCTCCATCAGCCTCGCCGGATACTCCGCATCGTCCATGGTCAGAAACGTCGCGCCCGCTTCCGTGATGCGGCTGATCTCTTCTGTCGCCGCCTTGCGCGATCGTCCATCGAACACATGCTGAGCCGCGCCACCGGGCAGCCCCAGTCCCTCCAGCTCCGTCAGCGACGCACCAAACAGCCTCTCCGCATCACCACCCAGACGCTGCACGGCCCTCACGCACCGTGTCGGTCCCATTCCTGGCGTCAGCACCAGCGCCATCCACGCCAGCCGCCTATCGGCCGGTACCTCCGCCTTCACCTCAACCATCCTGGCCCTCAAACTCTCCAGCAAACTGCTCGCATCCTACCCCATCCTGAATCCATACTCGAATCCCACTAAAATCATCCCTGTGCCCCTTCGCGTCGCTGCTATCTCCTTTCTGAATCCGGCCCCACTCCTCTTCAACTTCGAGCACGACCCCACCGCCTCCGCTCTGCGCACGCGTTACGAACTCCACTACACCACGCCCGCACACTGCGCGCGAGAGCTGCACTCCGGCGCCGCCGACCTCGGCCTCATCCCTATCGCTGAGCTCACGCCCGAGCTCGCCATCGTCCCCGGCTGCACCATCGCCAGCCTGCGCGAGGTTCGCAGCATCCTTCTCCTCGTCAAAAACCCCGCGAATCTCCCCGTCACTGAAGCTCTCTCGCACGTCACTACCATCGCCACCGACTCCGCCTCCCGCAGCTCCACAGCCTACGCGCACATCCTCTTCGAGCACTTCTACAACACGCGCCCCACCTTCACCGAACAACGCGCCGACGCCGTCTCCATGCTCTCCACCTCCGACGCCGCGCTTCTCATCGGCGACCCCGCGCTCCTGGCCCGCCAGAACCGCACCCAGATCGAAGCCCAGCTCAGCAGCCAGCGTGCGAGCCAGGGAGACACCGACTTCCATTCTGGTTCGCTGCTCTGGCTCGACCTCGCCGCTCTCTGGCGCCAGCACACCGGCCTGCCCTGGGTCGCTGCCGTCTGGGCCGTTCGTCCCGCGGCTCTCCGGCTCAACGGCATCACTCCCGCGCAGCTCATCGCCGACCTCATTAGCAGCCGCGACGCCGGCCTTACCAACATCGACACCCTGGTCCGCGAGTGGACGCCCCGCATCCCCATCCCCGCCGACATCATCCGCTCCTATCTCACGCAAAACATCCACTACACCCTCGACTCTGACTGCCTCCGCGCCATCGAGCACTTCGGCTCACTCGCCACACAACTTGGAGTCCTGCCTTCGCTTCCGCTGCTCAATCTGCTGGGATAAAGCAAGATGTTAGATCACAGATTTTAGATGTTAGATAGAAGCCAAATTCGCATCCATCGCGGTCCGCCGTCCCCCTGACATCTAAAATCTAATATCTAAAATCTCTCCGGAAATCCCCCGCCACGAGACTCCCGCGCCGCCGCTGGCGTCCTAAGTACCAGCATGAAGCTCGTGTCCCTACCGATCGCTGCTCTGTTCCTCGCCTCCTCCGGCCACCGGCTGATGCACGTCTTCTATCACCTCGGCCTCGCCGGCCTCGTCCTCATCTCCACCGTTGACAGCTCCTTCGTCCCGCTGCCCATCCCCGGCGTCACCGACATCCTCGTCATCCTCTACGCCGCCAACCACACCAACGTCTTCCTCCTCGTCTTCCTCGCGACCGTCGGCTCCGCGCTCGGAGGCTTCCTCTCCTACGTACTCGCCGCCGCCGGTGGTATGGCCTTTCTCGAGAAGCACGTCTCGCCTCGCTACCTCAAACCCATTCAGCACTGGGTTGAATCCCATTCGATCCTCTCCGTCGCATTACCGGCGATTCTTCCGCCGCCCATGCCGCTCTCGCCCTTCGTCCTGGTTGCGGGCGCGGTCGAGATGGACCGGCGCAAGTTCATGACGGCCTTCACCATCAGCCGCTTCGCCCGCCACGTCATCGCCGCCTGGATCGGCGTCCACTACGGCAGGGCCTTCCTTCATCTCTGGAACCAGTTCTCCGACCGCTGGGCTGTCACCATCCTCATCGTCTTCTGGTCCGTCACGATCGTCTTCACGGCCATCGGCATCTGGAAGCTCGTGCAGACCTCCCGCAGCATTAAGCTCCGGCCCGGATCCCAGTCCGCTCAGCCTACCGCGCCGTGATCCCTGATAACGTGATCCCTGATAAACTGACTCCTGTGCCGGGTCCTACGCGACGCGCACCCGCCAACCCCGCCAGGTCCGGAAGGAAGCAACGGTAACGGGCACGCGCGGGCGCAGTAGGTTAACCCGGTACACTTATTTTCCCCTCCAGAAATCCTCGCCTCTCCCGCGCGAATCGGCGTGAAAACGAATGTTCCGCGTGGAACATTCAGTTGCGGACAACTAAGAACTGTGGGAAACGCTGTTTTCTGTGGAAGGCCTCCGGGCTGTGCACGATAACCGCGCGGGAAGCGCGCAACGGCCGGCCGCAGCCACGACTCAAGCGGTCCTCCCTGACCCGCTCACTCTCTGACTCCTAACTGCTCTCCGCACGCGATAAGATTCTTTCTGTTGGACATTCCCAGGAGGATCCCTGATTTGAGCCTCACCCTGAAGCCCCGGTCTGCCGTCCGCGCCAAGATCTCCGCCCTCGGCACTTACGTTCCTCCCCGGGTCCTCACCAACACAGATCTCGAAAAAATGGTCGAGACCAATGACGAGTGGATCGTCGAGCGCACCGGCATCCGCGAGCGTCACCTGGTCGACAAGGGCGTCGCCACCAGCGATCTCGCCGTCGAAGCCGCGCGCCGCTGCCTCGCCTCCCGCGGTATTCAGCCCAGCGAGGTCGAAGTCATCATTGTCGCCACCGTCACACCCGACATGATCTTCCCCTCCGCCGCCTGCATTGTTCAGAACAAACTCGGAGCCACCGGCGCCTGGGGCTTCGACCTTTCCGCCGCATGCTCCGGCTTTCCCTACGCCTTGCAAGTCGGCGCCAAGCTGGTCGAATCCGGCGCGCACAAAAAGGTCCTCGTCATCGGCGCCGATGTCATGAGCTCCATCATCGACTACACCGACCGCTCCACCTGCATCCTGTTCGGCGACGGCGCGGGAGCAGTCCTGATTGAGCCCTGCGAAGAAGGCGAGATTGGCCTGATCGACTATTGGCACGAGATCGACGGCTCCGGCGCGGCCGCCCTGAACATGCCCGCCGGCGGCTCACTTCTTCCCGCCTCGCACGAGACCGTCGACAAGCGCCAGCACTTCGTCTACCAGGACGGCCAGACCGTCTACAAGTTCGCCGTGCGCAAGATGGCCGAGGCCGCCGAACGAGTCCTCGAGCGCAACAACGTCGCCGCCACCGAGCTCGCGTGCTTCATCCCCCACCAGGCCAACAAGCGCATCATCGAGTCCACCGCGCACCGCCTGGGGATGCCGATGGAGTCGGTCATCCTCAACATCGACCGCTATGGCAACACCACGGCAGGCACCATTCCGCTCGCGATGGACACCGCCATCCAGGAAGGCCGCCTCAAGAATGGCGACCTCGTCCTCCTCGCCTCCGTCGGCGCAGGCTTCACCGTCGGCGCGACGCTGCTGCGCTGGGAGTTTTGATTCTCAACCATGTCCCGCAACATCCTCGTCGCAATCAAATCCGGCACCGACCCCATCGCTCCGCTGCCCGCGGCAGCCTTCCATCGTACGCTGGAAACGCCGCTCTACTGCCCCAAGTGCGAGGCTACCTACTTCCTCATCGCCGATTACGACTGGGCCATCAGCCGCCACTTCGAAGAGGAGTCGCGCCAGCACCTCACACAGCTGAGCAAGACCATCAGGTTCGGCCACGACTACGGCCACCGCATCACACACTTTGAAAGCAACGGCGTCGTCGTCACGCGCCACACTCCACGCGACACGCCCCCGTCGCTAGAAGAGCTGAAGCCCGTCACAAAACTCACTCAGTAAGAAAAACCGGGTGCCCCACCCTCGACGCGTAGCGGCAGGATGGGGTATCGCGCGTTAAGACGCGCGATAAAGTGATGCGCGTCGCCCTTTGTTACATTTCCCGTATGTCTCTACTATCCGAAACACTCGTTGACGAATGGCTGAATAGGCAAGGTTCCTCACGATGCTATGAGCGCTACGGATTTACTCAGAGCACCGAGATGATGCTCACGCCGGATTCCACCTCGTGATTCCCGTCTAACATCTCCAGACTCTGCGTCGGGTCGCCGCAACGATTGCCAGCAACCCGGATCCCAGCAGCGCCATGCTGGCCGGCTCCGGCACCGCCGGCGTGGCCGTGCCGGTCACGTCGAACGCCGAGAAGTTTCCGGCTGTCGTCGCGGTCCACGGCCCTGTCGCACTGTTCGTCTGGTTGAAGTTCCACATCCCGGAATCGCTAAAACTCCACAGCCAATACGCCAGATTCGCCGCGTCGGTCTGCTGGCCCACAATCCAATACTGCGTGCCGGCATTCAGCGTCGAGCAGCTGCCGCTGCAGGTGAAGTTCATCACCGCCGTGGTCGGGTAAGTGGGGTAACTTCCTGATTGCGTCAGCGTGTCGAGGATCGTCCCGGGAGTCCCCCCGGAATTCGACTCGATAAACAAATTTAGCGGGGATGTCCCTGTTACCGGGTTATTTGACCCTGCCAGCGCCAGATCTGCGCCCGTCAGCTTCGCCGTCTCAGTCGGGGTAAAAGAAAACGCGACCACCTGCGCCGGTGTCCCCGGCACGCCCCCGACATCCCACCAGCTATTGCCGACGAACGTCTGCCCCGCGCCGAAGTTCGAGAAAATCACATCCGCGCGAGCCTCTCTTGCTTGCGTCACAAACATCAACCCTAACGCCGCCGTTGATAGCACGCCTGATAGCACACTGAGAATCCGCACACGCATGGCCACACTCCTGTACTTCCTTTGAGTCCCAAAGCTTCCTAAAAAGATGCCCCCGAAACAGCTCTCCACCCCCTTTTTTCGCAGACCCCGCAGCGCCTGCACGGCACATTCTCTTGAGTCTCCGTCAACTTCCCGGAGTGAGATTTTTACAAGCTTAACAAAGAGCTGCCTTCACAAGGGCGATCACTCGTGTATCACTCGTTAGCGGCTCTGCTCAGGAATCAGGACCGACGGAAACGCGCCCCTGTCTAATTGCATCGAACGAAAATGTAATGCGATTGCAGTTAATAACGCAGTTGCAGTTACAGGAGGCGCCGGTTTGGCAATTCGGCTTGTGAATCCGAGCGAAAGCTCCTTTGGCATTGCTGTCATCACTCCACGGTGGATGTTCGTCCTGGCGGCGGCAACCCCGCCGCACTTCGGTGACCCGACGCTGGTTGACGAGACTCTGGAGAAGATTGACCCGCAAGCCATTCAGCCTGGCGACGTCGTCGGAATCGGCATTCACACCCTGAACGCTCTGCGCGGCTATGAGGTCGGCCGGATCGCCCGCGAGCGCGGCGCCTGGGTGGTGTTCGGCGGAGTGCACGCTTCCTTGTACCCGGATGAGGCTTTCACGCTCGGCGGCGCCCATGCCGTCGTCCGCGGTGACGGCGACCTCGCCTGGGGCCAGGCCATCCAGGACTGCGTCGAGGGCTCGCCCCATCGCCTCTATGAAGGCGGCCGCCTGCCCGCCGAACACTTTTCCCAGGCCCGCTGGGATCTGCTCTCCAACGGCAAGTACATGTGGGGCTCGGTCCAGACCACGCGCGGCTGTCCCAAACATTGCTCCTTCTGCTCGGTCTGGCGCACCGACGGCCAGAAGCCCCGCCAGCGCCCGTTCGATCCCGTTATCCAGGAGATTGTTGCGCTGCGCCGCCGCGGCATTCGCTTCATCACTCTGGCCGACGATAATTTCTATCCGGTCAGCCTCACCGACCTCCGGCTCGCGCGCCAGCAGCACAACCTCGAAAAGCTCGCCGAGCTGGAAGCACTTCGCGCGGAGAAGTTCCAGCTCATGCGTCAGCTCACCGCGCTGCCCAAGGATCTCGTCTTCTTCACCCAGATCACGATGGAGGCCGCCGAGGATCCTGAATACCTTGAAGCCATGCGCTCGGCCCATATCCTCGGTGCCCTGGTGGGGGTCGAAGCGGTGACCGCCGAAGGCCTCAAGGCCGTCTATAAGGACTTCAATCTCTCCGGCGACAACCTCGTCCAGCGCCTGAAAGTCTTCCGCGAGCACGGCGTCCACATCCTGGGCTCTTTCATCTTCGGCCTGCCCACCGACAAACCCGACACATTCGTCGCCACGCAGGAGCTCGCCAAGAAAGCCGATCTGGCCTTCGCGCAGTTCGTCATGCTCACGCCTCTGCCCGGCACTATCGACTTCCAGCGCTGGGAAAAGGAGCAGGGCGACAACCCGCCCCAGGTCAATGGCGTCCCCATCACACGCTACTGGCTCATCCCCGCGCAACAGCGCCCCAAGATGATCCTGCCGCACCCTTCCATGTCACCCGACGAGATGCGCTCCAGGACCCAGGGTGTCTGGGACTCGTTCTACAGTTTCAGCGCCATCTGGGACCGCGCTTCGGTCACTCCCAACCTCCGCGCCCGCATGGCCTTCGTTCTGGTGTCCAAGCTCTACCGCCAGATGTATGCCAACACCGGCATTGCAACCGACAGCGCCCGCCGCAAGCGCGCCAACAACTGGGCCCGCTGGATCGCCATCCCCTGCCGCAAGCTTTTCCAGGCCAAACCTATGCCCGAGCTTCGCGTTCCCGGCCTGCAGCTCAGCCCAAGTCTGCCCTTCCCACCCCTGGCAGCCCCCGCTCCTCAGCCGTTCCATATTGTCAACTGAACGCAGGAAGCACGCGCCTGCAATCACCGTCGTCCGATAATTGCGGACGAACGGATTCACGACCGTGAACGATCTCCGGTCTCTCGGCTCTGTGATCTCTCATGGGCTCGTCTCTCCTCTCTCATCCCTAATCCCTGATCCCTGATCCCTAATCCCTGATCCCTAATCCCTAATCCCTGATCCCTGATCCCTGATCCCTAAAAGCGGTATACTCCACTTCCCATGTCTGTCTTTGTCATCCTGCCCGCTGCGGGGATCGGTACCCGTATGGCCTCCGCTACCGGAGGCGCTCCCAAGCAGTTCATCGAACTCGGCGGCATCCCCATTCTGCTCCACTCTCTGCGCGCCTTCCTCGCCGTCCCTCGCGTCACCGGCATCTACGTCGCGGTCCGCGAGCCCGAACAGCCACGCGTCTCCGCCCTGCTCTCCGAGCACAAGCTCTCCAACCGCGTCCATGTCGTTTCAGGCGGCGACACCCGCCAGGACTCCGTCGCCAACGCGCTCGCCGCGCTTCCCTCCGCCGGCGAGCAAGACATCGTGCTGGTCCACGACGCCGTCCGTCCCCTCATCGACGCCGCTACCATCGAGCGCACCATCGACGCCATCGAGCACCACGGCGCCGCCATCGTCGGTACTCCCGCCGTCGACACCATCAAGCAGGTCGAGCGCACCGCCGACGGCGCCCTCATCACGGCCACCATTCCGCGCGAGCTCATCGTCCACGCCCAGACACCCCAGGGCGCCAGGGTTGGGCTCCTTCGCCGGGCATTCTCCGAGGCACAGGCCGACCAGTTCGTCGGCACCGACGAGGCCTCGCTGCTCGAGCGCGCCAACATACCCGTCTACGTCGTCCCGGGGAGCTCCCGCAACCTCAAGGTCACGCAACCCGGCGACCTCGAA
>DATNGO010000045.1:0-15326 GCA_035605855.1 Acidobacteriaceae bacterium
CCGGAGTCGACCAAGGTGATTGTGCAGGGCTTCGGCAATGTGGGCTCGAACTCGGCGAAGCTGATGTGGGAGAAGGGCTACAAGATCACCGGCATCGGCGAGTATGATGGCGCGCTGTTCAACGCGAACGGCATGGACATCAGCGAGTTGCTGGAGTGGAAGGCTCGGCACGGCACGATTCACGGCTTCAAAGGCGCCGAGGCAGCCGACAAGGATGAGCTGCTGACGATGGATTGCGATGTACTGATCCCGGCGGCCACCGAGAACGTGATTACCAGCCGGAATGCAGATCGCATTCGGGCGCGGATTCTCATCGAGGGAGCGAACGGGCCGACGACCGCGGTCGCGGACGAGATCCTGCAGGACAAGGGCGTCTTCATAGTGCCGGATATTCTGGCCAATGCGGGCGGCGTCACGACCAGCTACTTCGAATGGGTTCAGGACCGGATGGGTTACTTCTGGACAGAGGAAGAGGTAAACCAAAGATTAGACCGAATCATGGTGGACAGTTTCAACGACGTGTTGCAATATGCGGTACAGCACGGCGTCAACAACCGGATAGCGGCGTACATGCTGGCGATCGATCGCGTGGCTTATACGACCAAGCAGCGGGGAATGTACGCGTAGTTTCCCAGCCGGCCGCATCCGGGGCGCTTCGTTGAGGTGAATTTTGCGACCTTGTCCTGATTGTGGCCTGCGCCGGTTTCAACGTCTCCATCGCGTAGGTCTGTGGGAGCGTTGGATTTTGACCGTCTACGGGCTTTACCCGTGGGTGTGCCGGAACTGCGGGCGCAAGATGTACCGCTTCAAGGAGCGCGCCTCGACCTTTGAGGGTGAGCAGGGCTGAGACTTCCGCCGCGCCGGGTCACGACGTGTTGTGGCAGAATGACAGTGTTTGACGCGATCGATCGCGCCGCATCGATCGCGTCACTGGCGTGCCAGACGTGAATCTGCCCAACTACATTACGCTGAGCCGTATCGCCTCCGTTCCGGTGCTCATCTGGATATTGAGCCCGAAGTTTCCGTTCCAAAACGTACATGGCGAGCAGGAGATCATTGCGTCGGTGGTGTTCATCCTGGCGATGATCACGGACGGCGTGGACGGCTACCTGGCGCGACGACGAGGACAGATTACTACGCTGGGGATGCTGCTCGACCCGTTGGCCGACAAGCTGATGGTGACCGCAGCGTACATCGTGCTGGTCTCCTACAACCCGCGCGTGGTGGTGCCGTGGATTGCAGTGCTGGTCATCGGGCGCGAGTTCCTGGTGAGCGGCTTGCGCTCGATTGCGGCCAGCGAAGGCTTCACCATCGAGGCCAGCGAGATCGGCAAGCTGAAGACGGTGATCCAGATCGTGAGCGTGGTCGCGGCGATCCTCAATCATCGCTGGGACTACTGGAACATCGGCGGGTTCATTGTCGGCGTGCACCTGATTGCAGTGACCGCGATTTACTGGATGGCAACGGTGTCGATCATCTCCGCGGTGGATTACTTCGTTGGCTTCTGGAAGAAGATCGATCACGCGAGCGGCCGCCGGCGGAGGCGGAGCTCGGTGCTGAGCCGCAGGAAACGCGCGGCGCTGGAGCAGGGCGCGAATATCAAGATGCAGTAAAGTTCCAGTGAAATTGATAACGTGACCTGCGTGGATTACCAGCGTTTTCTGAACGGGGATGATACCGGTTGACCCATCCTCACCGAGGAAGGTAGAAGGGAAGCATCCTTCTCACAGGAGAATTTCCGAGGGATTGAGGGTCAGCATGGTCACCAGTGCGCCGTCTGGATCTGCAAGTTCTGCCTGCCCTAATTGCGGATCTTCATCGACCGTACGCATCTTCAGCCGCACTACCACCCGCGAGTGGCATCTTGCCCGTTGCAACGCCTGCAAGCAGCACTACACAGACCCACATCCGACACTGGATGACATCGTTGGCTTTTACGGAGACGGCTACCACGAAGAGCTGCTCACGGTGGAGCACACGCGCGCGGCGTTCGGTCCCAAGTTCCAGTCTTACATCAACTGGATTGCACCCCGGCTGCGCCCGGGTGGCCGGACCCTGGACATCGGCTGCAGCACGGGCCTCTTCCCTTACCTGCTCAAAGAGCGTGGATTCGCGGCTGAAGGACTGGAGTTGAACAGCACGACTGCGAAGTTCGCGAGAGAACAATTCGGTATTCCGGTGACGAGCCAGCCGTTCGAGACGGCTGAATATACTCCGGCGAGCTTCAGCCTGGTCTCGATGACCGACGTGCTCGAGCATTCGCTCAGTCCCGTCGCCACGCTGCAACGGGTACATGACATTCTCGAGGACGGCGGTCATGCGCTGATCACCTTTCCGGATATCAGCTCGGTGGAATCGCACTACTTCCACACCGTCGCACGGCTCACGGGCCGCAACTGGCTGTGGCGGAACTGCCATATTCCTCTGCACACATGGGAGTTCACCCGGCCCACGGCTGAGGCGCTGTTTCGACGTACGGGCTTCCGGGTGGCAATGTTCCGGCGCAGCCATGTGGTTCTCGAGGAGGAGCGCGGACGTCTGCTCACTCTGCTTCACCTGCCCACGCAACTCCTTACGCTGCCACCCTTGTCGCGGCTGCTCGGAACACAGATGGAGTTCCTGATCCAGAAACAATAATCTGATCCAGAAACAATAAGCGGAAGAGTGAAAAGGCCTCGGCAGGTGCCGAGGCCTTCTCATTGTGCTGCGAATGCGGTTACGCGTGCACCCGATGAAACGGCTCGCGGTGGACGAAGTGATACGGCGGCCAGGGACCGGAGAGCTGCATGGAGCAGTCCTTCATCTGCAGGGTCGCCGAACTGTACTTGTTCTGGTAGCGTTCCACGGTCTTCTTGTCGACGAGGTGAGCGATGTCGAGCAGCATCTTCCCGGAGTCCATGCGGCGGCAGGTGATCTCTTCCGCGAGCGGAAGGAACATGCGGTGCATCTGCACGGAGAGCGCCCGGGCGCGCGACTGGCGCTCGCGTTGCCGACTGGCAGACTCGCGCAGATGGGAGAGATATTCCTGCCCGGCGTGGTGGTGCTGTACGGCGTTGCGAGACTCGGGGCAGATGTCGTCGACGACGACCTTCAGATGCATCTCAGCCTTGCCCCGAAGACGCTCGACGTTGGCCAGGAAGTGGCGCTGGTTGGAGCGGACGGAACGGCGCAGGGCGTCGTCGTCGTCAAAGGTAGTGCCGAAGCGGAACGGAAGGACAGTAGAACGGTCAAAGCAGCCGGAAATTACGCGGGCGTGATCACGGGCGGCAGATTGGGCTTCGAGACCGGTCAGGCGGGCGGAGTCTTCATTGAGATGTTCGGAGACAACGACGGCGAGATCGGCTGCAGGAAAGAGAAAGATCTGGTTTCCGAAGAGCCCGGTGACCCCAGAGAGGGGCATCGGACGGCGGTGACGGGCTAACTCAGAAAAAGCGCTACGCTCAGCAATGCAATAGGCGTACCATGCCATACCTTGTGCTGCTCCTGTTTTGTCGCGCCGGAGCCAGACCAACGGGCGCGGAGATACCTGCAAATTCAAAGAACGTCGACAAACCAGCGCCGGGAATTCGGTCTGACATGCCCCGGAAGATGTGCACTGTTTCGATTGCGAGCCAGATAGTATGCCCGTCGCAATACGATTGGCAAGAGGGTTTAAAAGCACGAAAGGTCAGAAGATTGGCGTTTAAATTGCGGCCGGAAATAATTTCAATCCGGACCGCTCCATAAACCCCCTGGGGGCCCTCTCCTGCCAGCGCACCGAAGTCCGCGGATGGGACATTCCGGGCTGGCTGATACACTTGAGGATGCGCCCGCGGTGGGCTGGCGCAACGAGAGATTCTTCACAAAGACGGGAACAACGAACCACGTGGACAACGCAACCAAGCGACAGCTAAAGAAGCAGGACCAGTTCATCACCCTGACCGAACATGGCGTGGACTGGGCGAAGGAGAATACCAAGCAGGCGATCACCATTGGAGTGGTCGTGGTGGCGCTGATTTTGCTGATCGTGGGCGGCTACACCCTGTTCAACCAGCGTACGGCGGCAGCGGCGAATGCCTTTGGTGACGCCATGCAGACCTACCAGGCGCCGCTGGCCTCCCAGGCCCCGAACCTGCCGCCGGGAATCAAGACCTTTCCCGACGCGAAGGCGCGTGCCACTGCGGCAAACGCGCAGTTTGTTGCGGTTGCGAACAAGTACGGGATGACCCAGCCCGGCAAGATGGCTCTCTATATGGCAGGCGTGACCTACATGGATGAGGGCAACAACGGTGCAGCTGAAGACGCCCTGAAGAAGGTGTCGGGCAGTTGGAACGGCGACACCGCGGCGCTCGGCAAGTCGGCACTGGCGGGGCTCTACCAACAGATGGGCCGGAACGCTGATGCTGAGAAGTTGCTCGAGGAGCTTGCGAAGGGAAACGCAGCGACTGTGCCACCGTTCTTTGCGCAGATCCAGTTGGGCGACCTCTACCAGACCGAAGGCAAGACCGCCGACGCCAAGCGCGTGTGGGCGCAGGTGAAGGACAAGGACAAGGATCCCAAGGGCAACCCGGGTCCCGCTGCACAGGTCGCTTCGGAGAGACTGAATCCGCAGCCGGCTGGCGCAGGCATGCCCGGCATGACGATGAGCCAATAACTCAGGAGTCGAAGAAAAGAGAAAGGCCGCTCTCGCGAGCGGCCTTTCTCTTTGGGGCCGGAGCAGTCTAGAGGAAGCCCTGATCGTCGCCGAGAGTCGATGCAGTCGCCTGGGGGCTGACTGCGGTCAGCAAGTCGCCGCTGCCAGACGGGCTGCGAAGCCGCCCGATGGAAGTCCAGATATCGGGCTTTGCCGCATCCACCGGTGGGGGAGTCCAGCGCGGCAGTTCGAGGCGCAAATAATGAGCCATCGAGCAGGCGTGCGGTTCGTAGAGTTTGCGCAGAGCATCCAAGCGGGTGCGTATGTTGATGTCGCCGCAAAGAGCGACGCCGGTCTGGCGGAGGAGATCGCACAGCCGGCTGAACTCGTCGTCGTTGAGCCGCGTGAACTCGCCTTCGCGGAGTTTCTGCTCGGCCTTCTCACGATGGAAGACATGCCCGATATCGACCAGCACATGCCGCCCCACAGCGAAGGTGAGCTGCGCCTGCCGCTGCAAGGGACTTTCGACCGCGGTGATGATGAGTGCGCACGCGTCGAGGACGGCGGTAAGAGCGGAGAGCCAGCTCTGGTTGTCGTGCTGCGAGCGGTAATAACAAAGAATGGGATAGGAGATATGCGTCTCGAGCATCGTCGCGGACCAGCGCTCCCACTCTGCGAGGAGTTTGTTCAGCGCCATGTCTCCACCATCAAAATGATGACGCAGCAGGAGTTCGCCAGCAGTAGGCGGAGAACCGGCGCGCGCGTCGAGCAGTGCCACCTCCATCTCGCGCGCAGAAAAGGCAGAGTACAACACCGGAACGTAGCCGATCACGAGTGCAATAAACCCAAGCCCGGTCCCGGCTTCCAGAACAATGAAGAAGCGCGCGACATGGTTCGTAGGTACGACGTCGCCAAGTCCGAGTGTAAAGAGCGTCGAGCCACTCACATAAAAGCAGGTGCGGAGATGTCCGAAGACCGCGACCGGTTGCAAGGGACCCGTGAATGGCGTGTGCAGGCCGAAGTAGATGAACGCAAAGGCCGTAAGGAGACTGACCGCCCACATGACAAAGAGCATGAGCAGTGAGAGCGGACCGTAGAAGCTGTAGTACTGCTCGCGTCTACGATGATCGCGGATCAAGTGCACGATGTGCGTCCAGGGAATCCAGGTCGCGAGAAAGAAGAGTCTCGTGAGACGAAACCGCACGACCGGGCGGCGCGGAAGGATGATTGTCTGGAAGGAATCCAGCAATACCGCAGCGAAGAGCACTAAGCCGATCAGGAACAGAAGGATATGCATCGCTTGACGTTAGATTCTCGCGCAAAGGGAAACGTCCCGGTCAATAAAAAGAGAAAGAAAATCAGCGGATTTTTGTGGAAGTGTATACGTCATTCGTCTACTCTACAGTCACTTTCCCCAAGAAGTGCGCCAGGCATTCGGCGCGATTTTGTCTTCGACTTTTCTGTACTTCTCACCGGGCTACAGGGAAGGAGGATCAACCTCCAGATGAGACAGAGAGTGCTTGTTGTCGATGACGATCATCTTGTGGCGGACACGCTGCGGATGATCTTTGTGGTGAACGGTTTCGAGTCAGAGGCATGTTATTCCGCCACCGATGCATTGCAGAGGGCAAGAAGCTTCGTCCCGGAGCTATTGCTGTGCGATGTAACGATGCCTGGGCAGAATGGACTGCAATTGGCCGCTGCGATCAGCCGCGAGCTGCCGAAGTGCCAGGTGATAATGCTGACGTCTTACCTGAGCAACGCCGCCAGCGTGGAGCTCGAGGCGCTGCGGATGAAGCGTCCCTTGAAACTGCTCAGCAAGCCGTGTAACCCCGAACTGCTGCTTAAGGAGGCCGGCGATCTGCTGGGCCACCAGACATTATGCGCGGCGAGTTGAGGCTGTCACACGGGAAGCCGTACGCTCGAGCGGCGTAAACTCGAGCATGCAATGAATTCCCGTGAGCCCATGCCGAGCCTCGCCGAACTGCGGCGCAAGGGCCGAGCGAAGTCTAATTTGCGCCCCGAGACGCCGGGCCTCTTCGATGCGGTGCCCGATGCGCTGACTGACGGGGCGCCCGCAGAAGATGTGACTGTATCGAGCGAGCCCCCGCAGTTGACTGCAACTCCGGAGACGAGTTCAGCGATCACAAAGCCCGAGCCCCCACGCGAGCCTCGCGTGTGGAGCGTGGCCGAATTGGTGCGCCAGGTGCGCAGCGTGCTGGAGCGCAGCTATGGCCAGGTCATCGTGGAAGGTGAAATCTCCAATTGGCGTCCTGCCGCGACCGGACACTGTTATTTCACCCTGAAGGACGGCGAAGCCCAGTTATCCGTTGTGATGTTCCGGCGGCAAACATCTTTGATTCGTTTCCAACCAAAGGACGGCGACGCGGTGCGGCTGCGTGGTCAGCTCAGCGTCTATGAGAATCGCGGACAGATGCAGCTCATTGCCGAATGGATGGAGCCGCGCGGACTGGGCGCTCTGCTCGCCGCCGTGCGTGAACTCAAAGAGCGTCTGCGCCGCGAAGGACTCTTCGATCGCAAGCGGCCGCTGCCTCCGTTCCCGAAGTGCATCGGCATCGTCACCAGTGTGCAAGGAGCCGCGCTGCGCGACATCGTAAAGGTGTGCCGGCGCAGACATGCCGCGGTCAATCTGCTGATCTATCCTGCGGCCGTGCAGGGCCCGCGCTGCGCGATCGAGGTTGCGGCGGGCGTGCGCTGGTTCGGCCGCCATCCGGAACGCGCAGATGTCGTTATCGTGGCGCGTGGCGGAGGAAGCTGGGAGGACCTGCACGGCTTCGACGATGAGCGCGTGGCGCGTGCGATTGCAGCCTGCAACGTGCCGGTGATCGTCGGTGTAGGTCATGCGACGGACTCGACGATAGCTGACGCCGCCGCAGATGTTTGTGCGCCCACTCCCTCCGCTGCGGCGGAGCTTGTGACCGCGGCGCAGCATCGGATCGAGGAGCGTGTCGAGCGGTTGCGGTCGCGCCTCGTGCGCTCGGGGAGATACGAGATGCTGCGAGCCCGGCAGCGGCTTTCACGGCTCGGTGCAGAGCTGGTGCTGCGGCGTGTGCGTGACGGCTTCGATCGCAGAGCGCAGCGCTTCGACGAATTGGATCTTCGTATGAACAATGCGATCTTGCGCCGGTTCCGGGCCGCGAGCGACCGCGGTGTTCGGCTGGAGACGCGACTGTTGCGGCAGGATCCGGCGGCGCGGTTGCGCGATAACGCACGAAGGCTTGAGAGCCTGCATGCGCGACTTTACCGCACCGCGAAGGCGATGGTGTCGAACTGCCGGGTCGAGGTGGACCGTGCGGCGTCGAAGCTGGATGCGCTGAGCCCGGTGCGTGTGTTGGAGCGCGGGTATGCGCTGGTGTATGGGCCCGATGGCCGGCTGCTTCGCGCAAGCCGTGAGGTGCAGCCGGAGGAACTAATTACTGCGCGGCTGCATCAAGGCACGATTCGGGCAAAGGTCGTCGACAAGACATAGACGCGTTTGGGGCTTTCAATTTGAGAGGACAGCACCCGGAGTGTGCAGCAATCCGCTAGCATCGAGTACGAGAACAATGTCAGGCACGGAGAGCGGGATGCGAAAGCTGTTTGGGACAGATGGGATTCGCGCGGTCGCAGGAGAGGCGCCGCTGGACGCGAGGACGGTTCATGCAGTGGGTGTTGTGCTGGCACGAAAGCTCGCGGTGGGGCGGCGTCCGGTGCGCGTGGTGCTCGGAATGGATACGCGCGAGAGCGGGCCGTGGATCACCTGGACGCTCATCGGGGGTCTCCGTGAAGGCGGCGCAGAGGCTGAGTTCGCAGGCGTAATTACAACGCCGGCGATCGCGTTCCTCGCAAGGAAGCATGGCTTCAGCGCGGGCATCGTGATCTCTGCCTCGCACAATCCGTGGCAGGACAACGGCATCAAAGTGTTCGGTGGGGATGGGTACAAGTTGCCGGATGAGGTCGAACTCGAGATCGAGCGTGAGATCGAGCGTGTGCTCGCGGCGGATGTCAGCGTCAGGGAACAACGATCGGAGCTTCCGCCGGCGAACGAGGAGTTTCGGCGCGAGTATGTGCAATTTCTGCTCAGTGCTGTGCCGGGGATCTCGCTCGACAATCGCTGTGTCGTCATCGATTGCGCGAACGGAGCGGCCAGCGCGATTGCGCCGCAGTTGTTCGAGTCGCTGAAAGGAACAGTCGAGGTGACGCATGCCTCGCCCGACGGACGCAACATCAATGCGAATTGCGGCGCGCTGCATCCTGAGGTCGTCGCGCAGGAGGTGAAGAAGCGGGGCGCATCCCTGGGCTTCACGTTCGACGGCGATGCCGACCGTGCGCTCTTTGCAGACGAACATGGCAACGTGGTGAACGGCGATGCGGTAATGCTCGCCTGCGCGCGCGATCTGCAGGCACGTGGCGAGCTCAGCGGAGATGTCGTTGTTGCCACGACGATGTCGAATATGGGATTCGAGGCTGCGTTGAAGCGCTCCGGGATCTCGATGTTGCGCGCTCCGGTGGGCGACAAGTACGTGCTCGAGGAGATGAAGAAGAGCGGTGCGGCGCTCGGCGGCGAGCAGTCGGGCCACATCCTCTTCCCTGCCCGGGCAACGACAGGTGATGGCCTGCTGACGGCGCTGGTGGTGCTCGACGTCGTGCATCGCTCGGGCAAAACGCTGAGCGAGCTCATCGCAGACCTGCAGAACTATCCTCAGGTGATTGTGAACGTGAAGGTGCGCGAAAAGCGGCCGCTCGACTCGATCCCGTCTGTGGTCTCGGCGATTCGTACCGCGGAGGACGAACTGAAGGACTCCGGGCGCGTGGTGATCCGCTATTCAGGCACCGAGGCGCTGGCGCGCGTGATGATCGAGGCCGAGAGCGAGGCAGCGATGCGCCGGCACGCGAATGCGATCGCCGATGCAATTCGCACGGAGCTGGGAGTCTAACTTCGGTAGACGCTTGTGTTGCGGTAGTGATTGAGCCAGTCGAACCAGAAAGACTTGTGACCGTCGATCGGCGCGAGGCACTGTCCTCTGAGGCTGCCGGCGACAGCGCATCCCTGAAAGTTCCACGCGCTGCCCGTCTGCATATCGGTCATGAAGGCGGAATCGCTCGGATTTTGCGTGCGCACGAAGGTGAGATCACCGGGCGCAAAGGCGCGGATCGAAGCGTTGTCCGGCCCAAGTACGAGCAGAACACGCGTCGCGGGATCGCCGAATTTGTCCTGGATGAGCTGTGACGCGAGCAGAGTACGCAGAAAGTAGGCGCGGTGCAGTCCGTTTGTGCTGACCCCGAAGATGATCTCGTGCGGATCGATTCCTGATGCCGATACATCAACGACGACACGTGTGCGAGCGACGTGTTGTTCCCAATCCTTCGGATCGTATTGGGCTAAGACAGCCGTGACAGGGCGGAGGATGGTGCCCTTCGGGTTCTCGTGGCGCCAGAGTGCAAGCGTGAGTTCGTTCGAAGAGATGAGCGTGAGGTGTCGGCCGCGCAGGTGGCCGAAGATGCACTCGCCGGTGCTCTGCTGCCAGATGCTGGAGGTCTCGGCGTCGCGCAGAAGTGCGTTGCCATTGTTGATGCCGGCAAGATGGAAGTACAGCGTGCGGCCGTCGAGGATACGGCTCCAGACAAGACCGGTATGGCAGAGCGTGCAGTAAGTGACCGCGATCGGATCGCCGCCGACGATGTCGTTGATGATGTGGTGATAGCCGAGATAACGGATCGGGTAGGCGCGCGAGTGGCCGTTGAGATTGACGGCGAGCACCATGTCGCCCGGATCGACCGCAGCTTCCGATGCGGGCGCGAAGGAGGGCATGGGGTTCGGGTGGAACATTCGCTCGAAGATATCGACGTGCGCCGCAACGAGACTGATGCCCGCAATGATTATGGCAGAGACAAAAGCTGCGTGGACTGCGCGGCGTGTGCGGTTCCACGTCGAGGCGGCGATAAGCAGGAGGATTATGACGCAGAACAGTGCAATCCACGGAGCCAGCGGGCGCACACCCAGAGCGAAGACGAGTGCATGCGGATCTTCCGGCACAAACGGACGGATGACATACAGGGGGACAGCAACACTTGCGACAGCAACGAGCATGACTACGACGGCGCTGACAACGATGGCAGAAGTGCGCAAGGACGCCATTGCTAAAACCGACTCGGGCTGGAGGTGAGGTGGAAGAACAGCAGAAACCACCCGAGGTAGAGGCATGACAGCATCACGATGGTGAACTTCAACCGCGTGATGAAGCGTAGCGGACGGCGGAGCATTCGAAGACTGCTGAGGAACGCGAAGATCAACGTAAAGAAAACAATCACAGCAAGCAAAACCTCAACCCACAGCCACGGGTCGAGATGTCCAATCTGGTAGAAGTTCGAGATCTGCGAGGTGTGCGATACGAGCAAGACGACGTAGATGAGCAGCATGAGCACAGCGAAGCCCGCAAGCTGCATGGAGAAGGTTGCCCATGCGGTGCCGGGCTGCGGTGCAGGCTTCGCGCGCTTGTACTGGAAGAGTCTTCGCCAGGCGCGGACAAGGGCAGCGATCACGAGCAACAGCATGGTGACGAGGGCCACCGCGAGCGGAACATTCAGCCACTGACCGGCAGCGAGCCGCGGGGCGCGATCGGAGTGCCCCGGCGTTGCGTAACCGACGACGTGGCCGCGTGCATCGCGTTCGAAGTGAATCGTGCTCTGATTCAGCTCATCGTAGAAGGAATCGTTGCCCACCGGATGGAAGTCGATGGAATGGCCGTAAAAATCTTTCGCAGTCGAGATGGTAAGGTTGCCATCCTTCGTCGCTTTGATCTGCCTGGGCTGAAGTCCAACCAGGCGGAAGATCGTAGAGTCTTCGCGGCGCGAGCTGAGGAAGTACCCGGTGTAGGGCGCCAATTGCTTTGCGGTTAGCTTCACGTATGCAGGATGCGCGTTCGGAGGCCCGGGCAGATAGCGGTCCACGAAGGCGTTGAAGAGCTCACCGCGCGCTTTCTCTGCGGCCCCCTGTGAGTTGTAGCTGATAAAGAACGAGAGGCCGTGAGTGGGCTCGATCCAGAACTGCGAATGACAGGCGAGAAGGTCGCCACCGTGCCCGACGAAGCGCAGACCGTTGCGATCCTCGTCGTAGAAGCCGAGGTCCCACGGCGTAACACCGGGGCCGGGTGTGAACTGCGGAGTGAGCAATAGCGCGACGGAGGTGGGTTGGAGGATCTGCACGCCGTTGTAGGCGCCATGGCCGAGCAGCATCTGGCCGAAGATGGCCATGTCTGCGGCGGTAGAGGAGAGACCGCCAGCCGGGACCTCCGTTATGCCCTCGAAGCCCGTGTCGTCCTTGGAAGTATGAAGATACCCCTTTGTCGCGACGAAACCTTTCGGCAACGGCTGCTCGAAGGTGGAGTGCGTCATGCCAAGCGGCGTGAAGATGTGGTGCTGTACGTATGTGGCGAAGGGTTCGCCGGAGACACGCTGCACGATGTAGCCGATGAGCGTGACGCCGTAGTTGGAGTAGGCGAGGTCCTTGCCTGGAGCCGCAAATCGATTTGGCTGGTTGCGGATGAGGAAGGTGCGGATGTCCAGGGGCAGCTTGCCGGACTTGTCGGAGCCAAAGTCGCGCAGCTCCTCCTCGAAGCCCGCGGTGTGCGTGGCGAGGTTGCGAAGCGTGATGGGCGCGTCGCCAATGCCGCTGGGACCAGGATTGATCTTGAAGTCGAGATACTGCTGGATGTTGGCGTCGAGGTTGAGCTTGCCCTGCTCGACGAGCTGCATCATCGATACGTAGGTGAAGAGCTTCGAGATCGACCCCGGACGAAAGGTTGTGACGACGGGATCGACTGGCGTCTTCTTCTTGAAATCGGAGTAGCCGTAGCCTTTGAGGATGAGAGGCTGGCCGTTCTGGTAGACCGAGATGGTCGCGCCCGCGACGTCATCACGCTGGAGTTGCAACGGGAGGAATCCGTCGAGAAAAGCGGTGACATCCTGCGCGGTGAGTTGTGGCGGAGTCTTTGGGTTTGGCGGCGGGAGCGGGATCGGTTGCGTCGCGCCGGCGGGCTTCGGGCCGGGGAGCTGTGGAACCTGAGCTTGCGCGGTGGAGACGAAGAGAATGCCAAGGCACAACGAGAGTACGGGACGCAACAGACGCATGCAGGCTCCGCAGAGAATTGGATTGCGGCGAGAGTATCATCCGCGGAGCCGTCTTTCAGCATTAGATTTTCGGAGCCGATGCGCTTGCTACTTGCGACTGGCTCCTGCGCTGGGCTGCGATGAACCGCCAGACGATGGCGGCGCCGCGTTGGCTCGGGGCGCTTCCATGTTGCGCTGCATCGGAGCACCTGCGGAGCCTCCGCCTTCAGGGCGTTGCCAGGAGCCGCGCGGGCCTGCGGATTGATTTTCCTGACCGACTCCGTTGTTCATGCCATTCATCCCGTTGTTCGGGCGGTTCATGCCATTCATGCTGTCCATGCCGTTCTCACGCATTCCGGTGTTCGGGCGGCTAAAGGTAGCCACGCCACGCGATCCGGGCGAGACCTCGCGGCCATAGGATCCCCTGACGCCGCTAAGGTTTGGGTTGCCATTTGCGTTGCGGTTAGCGAATGCGGGAGACGGACCGATGACGCTGCGCTCGATCTCAGTGTTTGCCTGACCGTGGTGGGCTACGTCGGACGACATGTGCCTCAACTCACCGAAGTCACGCGGGACGCCGAGACCTGCCGAATCCTTGCGGAAGGTGAAGGTGCCCGGAGCAGAGACGCTCGAGACGGAGAGCGGACGAGTGTTCACCGGAACCATTGCGGGCGCGCCGGCGCGGGGTGGCAATGGAGCGGACGGCATGCCGTTGCGGCGTAGAGATGCGCCGCCGCCCGCAGGTGTCATATTCACACCGCCGCCGTAGGCCACATTCTGCAGTCCGACGAAACCTCCTCCGGGCTGCCAGCCCCAGCCGGCCCCGCCACAGTTGACCCAGTTGCCGGAATGGAAGGGGAGCCAACCCCACGGATAGGGCGAGACCCAGGAATAGCCAACGCTTGGGTAATACGCCCACATGCCATTGTCGTAAGGGCTCCACGCGGCGGAGGCGAAGTACGGCCGCCACATTGAACCGCAGCCCGGCATGTTGACGAAACTGCCGTAGTAATTCAGGTCGCTGGAACCATAGAGCGACATCGAACCGCCCGATGTGCGCAACGCCGAATATTGCTTCTGGTAGTCAACGCCATTCTTGTCCCACTGGTCGAAGGCGCTCTCTTCCAACTTGGCGGGTTTCGATGGTTTGTAACCAATGAGATCGAAGTCGAGCGACTCCTTGCGCTTGAGGACCGTCATGGACGTGCCCGCAGTGAACTCTACGGTACCGTCAAGCACAGAGAGGTTTGAGTTCGACGAATCTACAGAGAGCCGGATGTGAGCGGATGGCTCCAGCTGCACGGCGGTCTCACCCGCAGTGATCGTGAAGATGTTGCCCTTCGTGTTGGCCAGACTGGCGTAGACCATGCCTCGCACAACCTTCATGCTCGAGATGGTCGAGCCTGTGGCAGAGCGCTTGAGCTGAGTGAACTCGACCTCAGTGTCCGGCGTGAGTCGAAGCGAGCTGTTGTCTTCGAACTCCACCTCTGCGAGGCCGACGTCAGTGTGAAGCTTCGTGCCGCCGGTGATGGGGACATTGGCGAAGGCCTCTTCATACCCGCGGCCGATGTGACGATCGATATCGACCTTGCCGCGCACCTGACTGAGGCGCACGATGCGGATGTCAGAGAGACCAACGGTGCTTGTGGAAGTTGCGGCGACACTGGCCGGCTGAGCCGCTGATGGTAAGGAGCTTGCAGTGTCCTGCGCGTGGACTGGAAGACAAAGCGCAAAGCCAACGAGGGCGAGTGTTCCGGAACTTAGCTTCATAAATCGACTCCGGTATCGCTTTTGTAGAGCAGACCATTATGGCAGATGTGAGGGTGAAGTGGAGAAGCGGGGCTGAATTCCAGTGGGCTCCCCCTCCCCCGTCACTTTTTGCGCAAAGTCTTCATTCTACAGAGGTTAGGCTTGGACTTTATCTGCAAAGTATTGAAAATAATGATGATAGCTGCAAAGTATTCAAAATACGTGCCTTAGGACAACTCTAAGCTCAAAAACGACACCCGGCCTGAGCCGGGTTTCGAGAGATTCTCCTGCTTTTATTTTACAGGGTGTGTCAAGCCCCTCCGGGCTCTCGGAGTTAGTCGGCGATACCTGGGTCGGGTGGATCGATGCCGAGGGCGGTTGCGAGCGCGATGAGGTGGTCCTGCTCGTCGAGGAGAATTTCGCGAATGTTCTCGGCGATGGCGAACTCGTTGAGGGAGTCGGCCTGCTTGATGCGGCGGCGATAGTTCGCGATGGTGTTCTTTTCGTTGTCGAGATCGAAGCGGAGCATGTCCTCTGCTTTCTCAGAGGTCTTGACGGCTTTGGGAGTTACCGAGGGCATGCCGCCGAGATAGTCGATGGCATTGGAGACTTTGAGCGCGTGGTCGAGCTCTTGCTTGGCGTGAACCTCGAGCTCGCCGGCGATGTTCATGTAGGCAGCGCCCTTCAATACCTGCGAGTAGTTCACGTAGGAGATGATGGCCTGGTACTCGCGCGAGAGATCTTCGTTGAGTGCGTCGATGAGCTGCTTGCGAGTGAAGGGGGACTCGTTGGTCTTGGGCACGTCGTTCTCCTGTGAATCGTAAGATGCCTTCCGATTCGATGATAGCTCCGGTTC
>DATNGO010000046.1:0-17506 GCA_035605855.1 Acidobacteriaceae bacterium
ACGACGTCGATGAGCTTGTCGGCGACGTAGTCAACCTCGGCCTTGGTGTTGAAGCGGCCGAGGCCGAAGCGGATGGAGCTATGTGCGACGTCGTCGCCCAGGCCGAGGGCCTTGAGCACGAAGCTGGGCTCCAGCGTGGCGGAGGTACAGGCCGACCCGGAGGAAACCGCAATATCGTTGATGCCCATCAGCAGGCTCTCACCCTCGACGTAGATGAAGCTCATGTTCAGGTTGCCGGGCAGGTGATGCTCCATGTTGCCGTTGACCTGGGTGTAGTCGAGCGCGGTCTCCAGCTTCTTGCGCAGATAGTCGCGGAGCTCGATCTGGCGCTTGCTCTCGGCCGCCATCTCCTCGCCGCAGAGCTCGCACGCCTTGCCGAGACCGACGATGCCTGGAACATTCAGCGTGCCCGAACGCATGCCGCGCTCATGGCCGCCGCCGTTCTGCTGCTCGGCGATCTGCACGCGCGGGTTGCGGCGGCGAACGTAGAGCGCACCGACGCCCTTCGGCCCGTAGATCTTGTGGCCTGAAAGGCTCATGACGTCGATGTTGTCGTCGATCACATTGACCGGAACCTTGCCCACGGCCTGTACGCCGTCGGTGTGGAAGAGCACGCCCTTCTCGTGGCAAAGCTTGCCGATCTCGCGAATGGGCTGAATGACACCGATCTCGTTGTTCGCGTACATGATCGAAACGAGGATGGTCTTGTCGTCCATCGCGCGACGCAGATCCTCGATGTCGACCAGACCATCAGCCTGCACCGGCAGGTAGGTGACACGGTAGCCCTGCTTCTCCAGCTTCTTGCAGGTGTCGAGCACAGCCTTGTGCTCGGTCACCTGGGTGATGATGTGGTTGCCGCGCTCGCGATACATCTCGGCGATGCCCTTGATCGCGAGGTTGTTGGACTCGGTCGCGCCGGAGGTGAAGATGATCTCCTTTGCGGTCGCGCCGATGAGCTTGGCCACCTGCTCGCGTGCCTTCTCGACGGCTGCCTCAGCCTCCCAGCCGAAGCTGTGGTTGCGGCTGGCCGCATTGCCGAAGATGGTCGTCAGGTAAGGCATCATGGCCTCGAGCACGCGCGGATCGAGCGGCGTGGTCGCGTGGTTGTCCATGTAGAGGGGCAGCTTCACGCCCGGGGGCAGTGGCGTATTGGTGTGGGTGACGTTCATTCCGAGGGTCTCAGCCATGATGTGTACTCCTGAATCCAGATGCGGGATGCAAATGCGGTGGAACTTTATAGCGCGATAGTGACGAGGCCGCCCGCAACCGGTGCTGGCGGCAAAGATGTGTCGGTTGGCTCGACGAGGTCGGCGATGCTGAGTCCACTCAGCATGTCCTTGATCGAGTCGTTGACCTTGCGTAACGGTTCTTTGATGGTGCAGGTGCCGTGCAGGTCGCAGGTGCCGTGAATGGTGATGCAGCTGGTGATGAACAGTGGACCGTCGATGGCGCGGATCACTTCGAAGGCGTTAATTTCCGCAGCCGGACGGGCCAGCGAGTATCCGCCGTTGGTTCCCGCTGTAGAGACCAGGATGCCCCCGCGGGTCAGCGTCTGCAGTATCTTGGCGAGCAGCTGCGGCGGAATGTGATACGCCTCGGCGATGGCCTTCGCAGAAGCACTGGCCGAACGGGTCGGCTGCCCGCTCTCGTCAGGCTCCGCCAGCTCGGCGAGGTACTTGAGGGCCATCAGCCCGTAGTCCGCTTTTTTGGTTAAACGCAGCATGTAAGGTATGGCCTAAACGCTGATGATGCGTGGACTTCGGCCATTCTTAGTGTACGGCGGCACGGTACCTGAAAGCAAGACCAATGTGGTCGTACTTTGGAAGAGAGCTTTGCCATCCCTACCGGAGGCAGCAGACTAGGAGGCAGCAATGAGCGATGGCCTTCAGCTGAAAATAAGGCCCATCCGCCAGGAGGACGCCGGCGCAGTGGCGGAACTGGTGGCGCAACTGGGCTATGAGCGCACCCCGGAGCAGGTGCGAGGCTGGGTTCGGGACCTGGATTCACGATCCGGACAGGCCTGCTTCGTCGCCGAGCTGAACGGCGAGGTCGTGGCGTGGATGGACGTTTCGCTGGAGCACCATCTGCAGTCGGAGGTCTCCGGGCTGATCGGCGGCCTCGTCGTCAAGGATGGCTTGCGGGGCGCCGGCATCGGCAGGCGACTCTGTGAGCGAGCCGAAGACTGGAGCCGCCGGCAGGGAGCGAAGAAGATTCGTGTCACCTCCAGGAGCACTCGCGAAGCGGCCCACCGTTTCTATCTGCGCGACGGATATCGCCAGACGAAGATCTCGATGGTGTTTGAAAAAGCCCTCCAGCCCCGAGGCCCGGCCATGCCGTAATCCTGCACAGGCGGAATCAGATACCATGCAATTCGCGACCCCTGTGAGCAAGCTGCGACAAGTCCGCTCGGCACCGAACGTCCTGACGATGTTGCGGCTGTTCACGGTGCCGTTTCTCGTCATCGAGATTCTCGACCGTAATTGGGACCTCGCGTTTGTGCTGCTTTGGCTCGCGGGGATTTCCGACGGACTGGACGGTCTGCTCGCGCGCGCCCTGAAGCAGCGCACGACGCTCGGTCAGTACCTCGATCCTATTGCGGACAAGGTGTTGCTCAGCACGCTCTTTCTCGTTCTCACGCATGTCGGTGTCATTCCGCGTTATGTGACAGTGCTAGTCTTCAGCCGCGATCTCGGTATCCTGCTCATCTCCACACTGCTCTACGTGACGAACATCCTGCGGGACTTCCGGCCGACGTGGCTTGGCAAGATCAACACGTGTCTTCAGATTCTCACCGTGTTGCTGGTCATGACGGCCAAGGTGTTTCCCGGATGGCACTTCAACCTGATGACCATCTGGCTGCTGAAGACGGTCGCGGTCGTGGCGCCGCTTTCGGCTGCACAGTATGCCTGGATCACGCTGCGCAAGGTGCAGACGCAGGGCGAAGCGCCCACGCCGTCCTAGCTTCGCCGCGAGGACCGAGCCTCGGGAACCTCAGGAGAGACCGGTCTATCGCGCGACAGCGTATCCCATCGTGTGCGAATATGCCAGAGTTTGCATTTCACTCACCCGAGGCGTTCTCTGTGCGTCCGAACGCATGCGTCTAACGGGTGGGCTGTGGGCCAACAGGGGTTTTGGGAGGACATATGGCACAGGGGCAGAGCCGCGCTTTGTGGCTGCTGATACGAAGTGCGCTCACAGGGGCGCTGGGCGGACTGCTGTTCGGTTTCGATACGGCAGTCATCGCCGGCACAACCCACGCTCTGCAACTGCACTATGCCCTCACGGAGGGACAGAAGGGCTTCACGGTTGCCATCGCGCTGTACGGTACCGTCGCCGGCGCGATGCTGGCCGGGCCTCTCGGACAGCGCATCGGCAGCCGCACCGCCCTGCGCTGGATGGGGCTGCTCTATGTCATCTCAGCGGCCGGCTGCGCGTTCGCCGGCTCATGGTGGAGCCTGCTCGCGTTTCGCGCGCTGGGCGGGTTGGGAATCGGCGGGTCGTCGGTTCTGGGCCCGGTCTACATCGCAGAGCTTGCGCCGGCGAAGTGGCGCGGCCGCCTCGTGGGCCTCTTTCAGATCAACATCGTGATCGGCATCCTGCTGGCCTATCTTTCGAACGCCATCGTCGCGCATTTTGTGCCGGCATTGAATATGCAGTGGCGCTGGCAGTTTGGTGTCGGCGTGCTCCCCGCGGTTCTGTTCCTGCTGCTGCTGCTTTCGGTCCCGCAGAGCTCTCGCTGGCTGGTCTCGCAGAGCCGCTTCGATGAGGCTCAGCGCATTCTCTTCCGGATGGGCTCGCCCGACTCCGAGGCTGAGGTGGACGCCATCCGGAAATCGATCGAGGCGGAGAGCGGGGCGGCGCACGATCACCTGTTTGTGGGGCGGTACAAGCTGCTGATCTTTCTGGCAATCTCTATCGGATTCTTCAACCAGCTGTCGGGCATCAACGCGATTCTCTATTACCTGAACGACATCTTCCGCAGCGCCGGCTTCAGCGCGGTCAGCGCGGACGTGCAGGCCGTCATCATCGGCGCGGCAAACCTCGTCGCCACCCTCATCGGTATCAGCCTCATCGACAAGCTGGGCCGCAAGACCCTGCTGCTGATTGGTGCAATTGGCGATGCGTTCTGCCTGGTCGGCGTGGCGATGGTCTATACCTCAGGCTCACACCAGAATCTTCTTCTGCCGCTGCTCATTGGCTTCATCACGTTCTTCGCCATCTCGCAGGGCGCGGTCATCTGGGTCTACCTCAGCGAGGTCTTCCCCACGAATGTGCGCTCCAAGGGCCAGGGCCTCGGCTCCAGCTCGCACTGGATCATGAACGCCGCCATCGCGAATGTCTTCCCGATCATCGCGGCGTACAACCGCGCGGCGCCGTTCTGGTTTTTCGCGGCCATGATGGTGGTGGAGTTCGTCGTCGTCCTGATGATCTACCCCGAAACCAAGGGGCAAACCCTGGAGGGAATGAGCCAGCACCTGGGCCTGCACTAGATTCATTCGAAGGTTGCTGGAGGCGGCGGTTCCACGGTAAACTGTGGTGTACGCACTTTTAGGCGCGTAGCTCAGTTGGTTAGAGCGCTACCTTGACACGGTAGAGGTCGTTGGTTCGAGTCCAATCGTGCCTACCATTTTCCTCTTTTGAGCGTCCGGCGAGGACCCTGGGGAGCATGGTAGATTTTGCGACACAAGTTTTTTGGCAGTTTCTGGAGATTGTCATGGCACAGGTATGTGAGTTTTGCGGCAAGGGGCCGCAGTTTGGTAACAATATCTCGCACGCGCACAACGTGACGCGGCGGCGCTGGAATCCTAACCTGCAGAGGGTAAAGGCCGTTACGAACGGTGTTGCCAAGCGGGTTCGCGTCTGCACCAGCTGCATCAAGGCCGGCAAGATTGTTAAGGGCTGACTGCCGGCAGTAGAATCGGGCGCGGATCGTCATCTCTATCGAGTGAGGTTGCGCACTATGTCGGTGGATACGGAGCTGCTCGTTCAATCCCTCAGAAAGCGTGGACACACGGTCGAGGGCGTCATCAGGGTCCCGGACAACGCCGGCGACTACGAGTTCATCGTGGATGGCGTCACGCTCAACCTGGAGGAGACCCGCGCTCTATTGGAGCGTGATCAGACGGAGAACCGCCGTGTGACACGTGCCCCAAAAACAGCCGTGACTTCCTGACTCCGAGAGGATCTTTTGCAAAATAGAAACCCTCGCTTATAGCGAGGGTTTTCTGTTGCTCAGCGTAGCCGTTTTCCAGCGCAGGCGTTTTATTGTTTCTCGAAAGCGAGTGAGGCGGAGTTGATGCAGTAGCGCTCGCCGGTTGGATCGGGTCCATCCGGGAACACATGCCCCAGGTGTGACCCGCAGGTAGCGCAGGTTGCTTCGATCCGGCGCATGCCGTGGGCGTTGTCCTCGTGGAGTTCGACCGCGTCCGGCGACACCGGCTCAAAGAAGCTCGGCCATCCCGACCCTGATTCGAATTTTGTATCGGACTTGAAGAGCGGCGCGCTGCAGGCGGCGCAGCGATACACGCCGTCGGCGTGGTTGTTTACAAGAGCGCCCGTGAAGGCACGTTCGGTGCCTTTTTCGCGAAGCACGTGGAACTGTTCCGGCGTCAGACGCGTGCGCCACTCAGCCTCGCTGAGCCGTACCTTATTCTTCCCGGTGGCCGGGCCCGCGCTGCCCTTCGGGTTGTCCTTTGCGACTGCGGCGTCGCTCAACGGTCCTGCTGCAGGGATCTCTGGCATGGTGGATCTCCTCTGCTTTTATTATGACGCCGATGGCCCTCCAGAAGGGCAAGGCGCACCGGTCTGACTGCCCACTGGCGCAGGTCCCGGCGAAGATTCGAACTTCAAACCATCTGCCTTCCAATAAACTTTTCCAGAGGCGCCGCGAATGTTTATCATGCTGTAAACTCATGGAGACAATCGGTTTACCAATGGATGAGAAGCGATTTATAACGTTCGGAGTACAAACGAATGATCGAAAAATACGCATCTGGCGCGAAAAAGCGGTTGCCAAAGGTTAATCGGCCGGGGTAATGTTGGCGCGCTATCAGGTAAGCACAGAGACCGTTACGTACATGCTCTGGGCGCCTTGTTGCATCGTTGCGTTTTGCTTTTCTTTCCGAGGAGGATCACAGTGAACAGGTTCGTGCGAACGCTCATGCTGTTACTCGCAGGCTGCGTGTGGGGGCTCACCGCCCAGGCACAGCTTTCAACAGCCACCATGTTTGGAACCGTGACGGACTCGACGGGCGCCGTCGTGCCCGGGGCCACCATCACCATCACGCAGACCGACACCCAGACGAGCCGCACGCTGAAGTCCGGGAACGACGGCGCCTACCGTGCCGACTTCCTTCCCGTCGGGCCCTACAAGGTGAGCGTCGCCGCGCAGGGTTTCAAGACACTGGAACGCACCGGCATCACGTTGACGGTTACAGAAGAGGCGCACATTGACCTGCAGTTGTCGGCCGGCGGCGAGTCGACGACGGTTGAGGTCACGGCCGAGGTACCGCTGCTGAACACGGGCAATTCCACGCTCGGCCGCACGGTGACCAACGTCGAGATCGACAATCTCCCGCTCGTCGACCGCAACGTCTACACGCTGCTCGACCTCACTCCGGGCGTGCAGAACAACAACAACGCTGGTTCAGGCGGCAACGGCGGTGTGATCAACCCGCTCGGCTACCCCGAGCAGCACGTGAAGATTAACGGCTCGTCGGACTCCGGCGTCGGTCAGGTTTCGTACTATCTCGATGGCGGATCGAACATGACCGGCGTTCGCAACACCGGCAATCCGCTGCCGAACCCTGACGCCATCCGTGAGTTCCGCGTGGACACCAACAACTTCTCCGCGCAGTATGGCCGCAACTCGGCCGGCGTCGTCACGGTTCTCACCAAGTCGGGAACCAACCAGTTCCACGGTTCGGTCTTCGAGTTCTTCCGCGACCGCAACTTCAACGCAACTACCCACCTGCAGCCCCAGAAGACGCCCTACAACCAGCACCGCTTCGGCTTTACGGTGGGTGGCCCGGTTCTCAAGGACAAGCTGTTCTTCTTCGGCTCCTACGCGGGCTTCCGTTATATCTCGAGCAACATTTTCACCACCAGCGTGCCGACTGCGCAGATGCAGAAGGGCGACTTCTCCCAGGCCATTCCGACCGCTGCCGCATCGCAGGTACCTGACAACCAGAAGTGCACCATCGCACAGCAGACCGCACAGCTGTTCTGGGCGTGCAATCCGTATAAGCCGAAGGCGAGCGCCTTTTATCCCGGCAACATCGTCCCAGTCTCGGATTTTGATCCCGCTATCGCGGCCATCATCAAGGCCGGTCTGATTCCGACGCCGAACCCCTCGCAGCCTTCCGACACCATCTATACTCGCCGCGACTTCAGCCCATTCCGGCAGAAGACGAACGAAGAGCTCTACAAGGGCGACTATCAGATGACCGAGAAGCAGCGGCTTACATTGAGCTACTTCCATCTGACCGGCGATAACGTGCAGAATCCCTCCGGCAACAACATCCTGGGCTGGGTGGTGCACGATTACACCTTCGCGCAGCACATCGCCAACATTGCGCACACATGGACCATCAGCAACAGCACCGTCAACCAGTTGATGGTGAACTACACGCGCCTCATCGGCGGCCGTGTGCCATCGCCGTCGCAGAGCCTTGCAGACTTCGGCTCCGCCTTCCAGGAGCAGATGCCGAACGGCCAGATCTGCGGCGTTCCGGCGCAAGCGGGCTGCGCACGTCCGCAGCTTGCACCCAGCGGATGGTTCACCGCCGGCAACGCCATCACGGGTCCAGTTACTGGAAACAACATCTATTCCATCCGTGACGTCGTCAGCACGACACGCGGCAAGCACACGCTCTACTACGGTGGCGAGGCCAACCGCGAGAACGACGCGCAGCAGACGACGCTGAACAACTACGGCGTCTTCAGCTTTACGAGCCACACCAATGTAGCGAACCGGTCGCAGGCTGCCATCACTGACTTCTTCTTCGGATCGCCCAACTCCATGGGCCAGGACGTTCCGGTCTACGCCAACGCCAACTACTTCAACTACGGTCTCTTCCTGCAGGATGACTGGCGCGCACTGCCGAGCCTCACGCTCAATCTGGGCGTCCGGTACGACATCCAGACGATTCCGACCGACACGCAGAGGATGATCATGCAGTTCCGGCCGGGCGTGCAATCCAAGGTGGCTCCCACGCTGCCTCTCGGCATTCTGCTGCCGGGTGATTCAGGCGTGCCCGCCGGTGGCGCCGATACCCGCTACGACCACATCTCACCGCGCGTGGGATTGGCCTGGACGCCGTATCCCAACGGCCACACGGTCATTCACGCCGCGGGGGGCATCTTCTACGGCTCGGTCGGCGGCAACCTCTTCACCTATTCCTCCAACGGCGAGCCGTTCTCAGGACGTCCCAGCTTCCCCAATGTCATCCACATCAACGACCCGTACAGAACAGATCCGAAGGACTTCTGCGGAGGCAGCGCGGCCTGCATTGCGGGAGGCGTGGGTCACTCGCCCTACCCGTTTATCTACGATCCCAAGAACCCGCAGTTCGTTGTAATCCCGGCTGCTCTGATCTCCATCGATCCCAACTTTCATTCACCGGTGATCTACCAGATGAACGCCGGCTTCCAGCAGCAGCTCACCAACAGCTTCGCCATCTCGGCCAGCTACGTAGCCTCGCTCGCGCGGAAGCTGCCCATTGAGTGGGACATCAACTATCCGGTCTTCAATCTGAATGCATCGGGTGGCTCCGGCACATCCTGCACGGATACGACACAGAACTGCGCCTATACGAATACAACCGGCAACGTGGACAACCGTCGTCCGTTCAACAATAAGGGCTACTCCCAGACCAGTACCGCGGCGAATCCGATCTTCAAGAGCATCTCGCAGATCCAGTCGTCGGAGAGCGCCAATTACAACGGCCTGCAGGTTACGGCACAACAGCGGATGACGCACAACTTCAGCATCCAGGGTTTCTGGGTCTGGTCGAAGTCGCTGCAGAGCGAGAACCTGGATACAACGGGCAACACGGGCAACAGTGCGACAACAGAACCGGAGGACAACCGGAACAAATTCCTCGACCGTCAACGGTCCGACTTCGACCAGCGGCACGTCGTGGCAATCTCCTTTGTGTACACGCCGCACTACGATCTTTCCCACGCATGGATGCGGCAGATCGTCAACGGCTGGACGGTCACCTCGATCATCCAGTTGCAGAGTGGCAATCCGATCAACGTCACCACAGGGTCGGATAACAATCAGGATGGCGTGAACAACGATCGTCCGAACCTGGCGCCGGGCGTGGTTCGGGCGAGAGTCAAGGACAATGGCAATTCGCGCCAGGCCATGATGAAGCAGTGGGTCGATTACTCGCAGTTCTGCGTAGCGGGTGCGGCCCTGAATGGGATCGCCGCGTGTCCGCAGAATGGCGCGGGTCCAGCTAACTCTGACGGAACGCTGCGCCAGAACGAACTGGATGGACCTGGCAAACGCGCGGTCGCGGCTTCGCTCTTCCGTGATTTCAATATCACCGAGCGCGTGAAGTTCCAGCTGCGCGGCGAATCCACGAACGTCTTCAACCTGACGAACCTGCCCAACCCGACTCTGACGCTGAGCTCCGGCGCTCCCACCGCAACCGGAGGGTTCGGCAAGATCAATGGTGCGATCAATGCCGGAACCTTCGGCAACCGCGTTCTTCAGGTTGGCGCTCGCGTCCTGTTCTAGTTCCTCCCCATCGGTGCTTCGCGGCAGACGACGCAAACCGTCTGCCGCATTTTCTTTTAGCCCTCAGCCTCTCGCGATGCACTCGATCTCCACCAGTGCATCCTTGGGCAGAGCGGCGACCTGCACGGTCGACCGAGCCGGTGCAATCACACCTTCGCCCGCGAAGGAACGCTTGTACACCTCGTTCATCGCGGCGAAATCGCGCATCTCCTTGAGAAATACCGTGGTCTTCAGCACGTTCGCAAAGCTGAGCCCAGCGGCGGTGAGAACGCCGCGCAAATTGGCGATCACGCGCTCCGTCTGCTCGGTGATGCTGCCGGCGATCATCTGGCCGGTGGCAGGGTCAATCGCAATCTGTCCGGAGGTAAAGAGGAAGTCGCCCGTGCGGACGGCTTGTGTGTAGGGGCCGAGGGCGGCCGGAGCGTCGGTGGTAGCGATGGCGGTTTTTTCGATAGGCATAAGCCGGATTGTCGGCGAGTGCCCGCTGTGAGTGCAAGCGAGGCTGCAAACGCGCCCGCTCCGGAAGCATCCCATGCTGATAGTGGACAATAGAGGATGGCGCGTTTTGCGGTAGCCGCGCGCCCTGAAGAGGAGCCTCGTGGCAGAACAACAGCAGCGCGTCGTCGGCATTGACCTGGGCACCACCAACTCGCTTGTCGCGTACATGGAAGGCGATACGCCCCAGGTGATTCCAGGCGAAGACGGCGCGCCCATCGTGCCGAGCGTGGTTGCCTTCGACCAGGAAACGAAAGAGGGCTTCGCTGTAGGCAACGCCGCGCGAGAGGTGTTGCTGAAGCAGGCCGCCAATGCGGTCTACAGCGTCAAGCGGCTGATGGGCCGCGACATCGAAGACGTTCAGACTGAGCTGAAGCTCTTCCCATTTCATGTCGCCGATGGGCTCAAGCCGGGCGAGGTTCTGAAGCTGGATGTGGGCGGGCTCACGCTCACGCCGCCGGAGATCTCCGCGTACGTCCTGCTGCAACTGAAGCGCAATGCCGAGCGCTTCTTCGGTGCTCCCATCACAAAGGCAGTGATTACGGTTCCTGCGTACTTCAACGACGCGCAACGGCAGGCCACGAAGGACGCCGGGCGCATCGCCGGCCTCGACGTGTTGCGACTGGTCAATGAGCCAACCGCGGCGGCGCTGGCATACGGGCTCGACAAGCTCCATGGCGGCAAGGACGGAGTGATCGCTGTCTACGACTTCGGCGGCGGCACCTTCGACATCTCCATCCTCAAGCTGCACGAGGGCATCTTCGAGGTCATCTCCACGGGCGGCGACACGCACCTCGGCGGTGACGACATCGATCATTTGCTGCTCGGTGTGGCGATCGACGACATCCGCGGCGACCTCGGTGTGGATGTGTCCGCGCAGCCCGAGGCGATTCAGGCGCTCCGCAAGGCGGTGATCGATGCGAAGATTGCGCTCTCGTCGAATCCCACAACGAAAATCCAGGTCGAACTGACGGGCGGCAAACAGTATCTGCGCGAGATCAGCCGCGAACAGTTCGAGCAGTTGATCGCCGCGGTGATCGAGCGCACCGCAGCGCCGGTCAAGCAGGCGCTCAAGGACTCAGGCCTCAAGCCGGAGCAGATCGACGAGGTCGTGATGGTCGGCGGCTCCACGCGCATTCCGGCCGTGCGGGCGCTCGTCACAAAGCTCTTCGATCTCGACGCACGCGGCAAGAAGCTGCACACCGAGTTGAACCCGGACGAGGTTGTTGCGCTGGGCGCCGCGGTCCAGGCAAAGATTCTTTCCGGTGAAACAAACGCCGCGACCGACGACCTGCTGCTGCTGGACGTTACACCGCTGTCGCTCGGCATCGAGGCGCTTGGCGGTGTTGTTGCGAAGATCATTCAGCGCAACTCAACGATTCCCGCGAGCGCGACGGAGCACTTTACGACCGGAGTGGACGGGCAGACGAATGTCGCGATTCACGTTGTGCAGGGTGAGCGCGAGCTGGCGAAGGACTGCCGCTCGCTGGCGCGATTTGACCTGAAGGGCATACCGCCGATGGTTGCGGGCCTTCCGCGCATCGAAGTGAAGTTCCTCATCGACGCCAACGGCATCCTGCAGGTCAGCGCGCGCGAGCAGCGCAGCGGCAAAGAGGCGCAGGTGGAGGTGAAGCCGACGTACGGGCTCACCGATGAGCAGGTGGAGGCGATGATCCTGGAGAGCTTCGATATGGCGGAGGAGGACATCACGGCACGCCAGGTGATCGAGGCGAAGAACGAGGCGCAGACGATCCTGGATGCGGTGGAGAAGGGTGAGAACACGTCTGCGTGGCAGCAGCTCAGCGCGGTGGAACACGCGGAGATTCGGGCTGCGGTGCAGGAGTTGAAGGCGTCGCTCGAGGGTGGAGACTACAAGATCATTCGTCAGGCTATCGAGCAGCTGGACCAGAAGACCAGGCGGTTCGCGGAGATCATGATGGACTCGGCGGTCTCGGGCGCGCTCCAGGGCAAGACGATGAGCTCCGCGGGTGAGTCGATGGGCGAAGGACCGACAGCTCCTCATCCGTTCGCGAAGGCGGAGATTGAGGACTCGGGGTCGAAGAATTTGATTGAGCGCGCGGAGGCGGACCCGGAGACTCCGGGCGAGTCCGAAGAGGACTAGAAGCAGATTCCCTTCGGGAATGACAAAAAGAAAAGCAGCAGCTTGCTACTGGAGCGCGCGGGAAAGGATGCCGTGGGCGGCGTCGAGCTTTGCGCGTGCGGCTGCAGCGTCGAGTTGAAGGCGTGACATCAGGATGGCGATTTTGACGTCGTTGCCGGAGTCCTGGAGGAGGCGGGCGGCGGTGGGGCGGTCGACGCCGGTGGCGGCGGAGATGATGCGTTCGGCGCGGTCGACGAGCTTGGCGTTGGTGGGGCGGACGTTGACCATCAGGTTGCCGAAGGTCGCGCCGGTGCGGACCATCACGCCGGTGGAGAGCATATTCAGAACAAGCTTCGTGGCGGTTCCAGCCTTCATGCGGGTGGAGCCGGTGAGGACCTCGGGGCCGGTGGCGGGGGTGATGGCGATGTCGGCGGCGCGGGCGAGCTCGGAGTTGGGGACGCAGCTGAGGCCGATGGTGAGGGCTTCGCGCTGGCGGGCGTAGGCGATGGCGCCGAGCACGTAGGGCGTGCGGCCGGAGGCGGCGATGCCGACGAGTGTGTCGGGATGGGCTTTGCCGTCGGGACCTGGGGCGGCGAAGCCTGCGGCAGCGAGGTCGTGGGCGCCGAGTTCGGCTGAGTCCTCGGAGTGCTCGCTGGAGAGGCGAAGGGCGCTGTCGCCGCCGGCGATGAGGCCCTGGACGAGATCTGGCGGGACGGAGAAGGTGGGCGGGCACTCGCTGGCGTCAAGGACGCCGAGGCGGCCGCTGGTGCCGGCGCCGATGTAGAAGAGGCGGCCGCCGCGGTTGAACCGGGCTGCGATTTCGTCGACGGCGCGGGCGATGCCGGGGAGCTCGGCGCGGACGGCGGTGGCGACGGTGGCGTCCTCGTCGTTGATGAGGCGCAGCATGTCGAGGGTGGAGAGCTGGTCGAGGTGCTCGCTGGCGGGGTTGCGGGTTTCGGTGAGGAGCGAGCCGAGGGTGGCGGTGTCGGTTGGGTCCTGGGGCGGCATCTCGAGTAGTATCCCCCTCCCCGTCACTTTTTGCGCAAAGTCTAGAGAGAATTGGACTTAGGGTTGGACTTATGTTGCAAAGTCTTGATTCTATTAGACTTATAGTTAAAGTCTCTGAAATCAGCAGGATGCTGTTTTTTTGAGGAGGCCTCTTTGGTTTTGCGCGTTGAGCGTCGAGCTGCGAGCTTCCAGCTATGAGCTCTATATCCATTTTACGAAATTGACCCTAATTATCTGCAACAAGTTTTCCGCGACTTTCCCCTTTGTTTTGTGGGAGTTGCGAGGTTTTGCACGGGTTCAGGGGCTTGACAAGATTTTGGTGGTGCCAATTAAGCGAGGCGGTGTGCGATGGTCTCGTCGAGGATCTCGCGGACGGTGAGCGGGATGATGGTGATGTGCTCGCGATCTTGCAAGCGATGAGGGGATGGATCAGAGGTTCGCATCATATGCAGATTTCTTGATTCCAAAAGCCAAGACTGGACAGCCTCCAGAGGCCCGGTTATTTAACTTCGGGACAAGCTTTCCCATTTGAGTTGTCGAGTTACCGTACGATTTCCCACGCCCCAACTCGTCGAAAATCTCCTGCAGTTCAGCCACGCGAGTCACAATCACGCCTATGCTCAGAACGTTGAGTTCAAACAGCAAGCGGAAGGTTGTTAGATCACTGCTGAGACTTCGATTTTGAGATTGTGCGAGCGTATGACAATCGGGACGTGGTGCCCGCGAGGTTGGATTGGTGCCGCTTTGGTAGGCCGCCGTTAGGATGTTCTTTGATGGAGTACACGAGCAAGTCCCAACTGGCACGCGTCCTAACTGAATCGTGGATGGCCGAACATGGCTACTGTCTGGCGTGTGACAGCGATCGCCTGATCCAGACAGATTGCAACACGCAGGCGCGGGACTTCGAGTGCGCGGGTTGCGGTCATCCGTACGAATTGAAGAGCGCTGCCCGACCGTTCGGCAACAGAATCGTTGACGGTGCATTTGCAGCTCTGATGCGAAGGATAGAGACAGGTACCTTGCCGACCTTCTTACTGATGCGCTATTCCGCGGGCTCGGTAGTAACCGACCTCAGCGCTATTCATAAGGTGCTGATCACTCCGGATTTGATCGAGAAAAGAAGACCGTTATCGCCTACGGCTAGGCGTGCTGGCTGGGTAGGCTGCAATCTGCTTGTCGGCGGTGTACCGCCGGAGGGCCGCGTCACTCTGATGACTGCCGGTGTTTTTGCGGATAAGGAGTCCTGTCGAGCCGTCTTCAGGAGAACTGCTAATCTGGCTTCCCAAGACGTTCGGTCAAGGAGCTGGTCAAGGGCCTTGCTTTACTGTCTTCATCGGCTGCCAGGTACGATGTTTTCGTTGGAGGATGTTTACACCTTTGAAGCGGAGCTTTCTAAGTTGTTTCCGAATAACCACCACATTCGGCCGAAGATCAGACAGCAATTGCAGGTTCTGCGTGATGCTGGTCTGGTGATGTTCGAGCGACCCGGACACTATAGGCTGACGTTCTAGACATATTGGAGACGAGTTCACGATGAAGCCGCCAAAGATCGAATGGTACCTGAACGAATATAAGTGCTCGCGTTGTGGCGCTGGATGGGTGGACGAGTGGTCAGCCATGTGTAATGACCGCTGTCCAATCTGCGATCTCGAAATGACCGCAGTTCGTTCGACTGATCTCTGCCGTGGTTTGGAGGATGGCGATTATGAATACGCGGCGAGAAGGCTGCCGTCACCACTTTGCCCAGCTGCAGTTGCGGACTTGATTCAGGCGGCACTGGAGCATTGAGTATTGCAATATGGCCCGGGTTAAAGCCGCGGGTTACTTGGAAGCGAAGACAAATACAGAGTCCTTCGACTGCGCTGCTCTCAAAGCGAGCAGCGCGGGCGCATGAAGTCGATGTAGGCGCGGGTGGATTCGTGGCGGTCCTCGAAGGAGCGCTTCTCCTTGGTCTCGCCCCAGAAGACTTCGTAGTTGCGATTGGAGTTGAAGGGCGGGTCGATGTAGATGAGGTCCACGCATGCGTCGGGGAGCTTGCTGAGCTGTTCGAGGTTGTCGCCGCAGTAGATGACCCGCGTATCCAGAAGAGAAGAAGGCCTGTGCATGGATGAGCTTCAGGATACGGCATCGTGAGCCCCGGTTCTTCAAATCGCGACATGGCGAACCAGAACTGGTGACGGTGCCGCCGAGCGGGCCGGTAAGGCCGGTGGAGCTGGCGGTGTCGGATGCGACGGGATTTCATGGGTTGAATCTGGAATAGCTCGCGGAGACGAGATTTAATCGTTTGCTATCCCACCCCAGCGAGCAAGTTCGCCGGAGACCCCGGCCGCAAACGACACCCCACCCTTTCACGATGAAGCCGTGAAAGGATGGGCCACCCGGGTTGGTGGTGGTTTTCGGATGCAACGGGATTTCATGGGTTGGATCTGGATTGATGCGAGATTCCACTCAGGGCGAAATGTGATTCTTCTCTAGGTTATTGTCTTATGGGGGGAGTCAGGGATGGATGAGGGCGCGCGCCGGGGGAAGTGATGATGGGGTCGTGATGCGAAGTTCAGGGCCGAAGGAGCCGCGCCGCGTACCGGAGATTATCGCTGGAGGGAGCAGAGGCCGCAATGGTGTTTTTTGGCGCGGAGAGCGTGCCGCTGTCCGCTCAGTCCTGTGTCAGCATAGAGAGAGATGAGCGACAGTGGGGAACGGCGGACCGCTGCTGCGGCATTGCAGCATCGCGACTTCCGCTTTTATTCGGCGGCGCGGCTGGTGGGAATCCTGGGGGCGGAGGCCCAGGCGGTGGGCGTGGCGTGGCAGATCTACCAGATGACGCACTCGGCGCTGGCGCTGGGGTATACGGGTCTGGCGTTGTTTCTGCCGGGGTTGTTCTTCACGCTGCCAGCGGGGCATGTGGCGGATTTGTTCGATCGCCGAACGGTGTTGCTGGCCTGCTATGTGCTGCAGTTTGGAGCGACGCTGTGGCTGCTGGACATGACCATGCACGGCGTGAGCAACGTGACGTGGATCTATGGGGCGCTGGCATTGATTGGCCTGGGGCGCTGTTTCAGCGGACCTGCGGCGGCGGCGCTGGTGCCGATGCTGGTGCCGAAGGAAGATTTCGTCAATGCAGTGACGTGGGGTTCGGCGATCTTTCAGATCGCGACGGCGACGGGGCCGATGTTCGGCGGCATTCTGTTTACGGTTTCGCTGGCGGGGACGCGGTGGGCGAGGTGGACGGGAGCGCCGGTGGTGTACATGTTTACGCTCTGCTGCATCGTGCTGTACCTGGCGATGATTGCGATGATCCGGCCGCGGGGCGCGGCGGAGAGGAAGGGCTTCACGCTGAAGACGATGCTGGCGGGGTTGCAGTATGTGGCGCACACGCGGCTGCTGCTGGGGTCGATCTCGCTGGACCTGTTTGCGGTTCTGCTGGGTGGAGCGGTGAGTCTGCTGCCGATCTTTGCGGACACGGTGCTGCACGCGGGAGCGCATGGGCTGGGGCTGCTGCGCGCGATGCCGAGCCTGGGAGCGCTGTCGGTGTCGATGACGCTGTTGCGGTCTCCGATGAAGCGCAATGCAGGAAAGAACATGCTGGTGTGTGTGGCGATCTTTGGAGCGGCGACGGTGGTGTTCGGACTGAGCCGCAATATCTGGCTGAGCTGTGCGGCGCTGCTGGTGGTGGGCGCGAGCGACATGATCAGCGTGGTGGTGCGGTCGAGCATATTGCAGCTGGCGACGCCGAGCGAGATGCGCGGCAGGGTGTCGAGCGTGAACTGGCTGTTCCTGGGCGCGAGTAATGAGTTTGGTGAGTTTGAGAGCGGGTTGACGGCGCACTGGTGGGGCGCGGTGCGGGCAGTGGTGATCGGCGGCATGGCGAGCATGGCGATCACGGGGCTGTGGGCAGTGTTCTTCCCGGCGTTGAGGCGAGCGGACAAGTTGGAGGCGGATCATCTGATTGCGCTGGAGCAGGAGCTGAGCGCGACGGAGGCGGTGAGGTAGGGGGGCGCGTCAAGGAGCGTGCGATTCTCCAGAATTGCGGACGCAGAGGAGTTGGGCGCGGGCGGCGATGATAGCGCAGGGTTGACCGAAGAAATCAGATCCCCTGCGGGGATGACAGAAAGAAAGGCAAAGGCAATCGCACGCTGCCACGCGCGATACCCCAC
>DATNGO010000047.1:0-9952 GCA_035605855.1 Acidobacteriaceae bacterium
TCATCCCTGACTCACCACACCAGGTGGCCCACTCATCCGTAACTCACCACACCTTAGGTGCCCCATTCATCGCGGTCTCATCGCGATGAATGAGCTATCCCTCCGTCGACGAAATCATCCCACGAACCAAAGAGCCCCGCATCAGCGAGGCTCTCGCACATCCACACACCACTTACGTCATCCGCCGCTTCAACACTCCCGCAAATCCCAGCAGCCCCGTGCCCAGCAGCACGAAGCTTCCCGGCTCCGGAGTAGCTGAAAGGCTGACCGGCACAGCCGAACCAAACACATCCGGATGGACAGGGTTGCCATTCAACGCATCGTCAACCTCGTAGTCAACGCCCGGCGCTCCCGAAAGCAGCCCATTGCTCCACAGATCGGCGGAATACCCCCCGTCCACAAAGAACGCCACGCCATAGATGTCGGCCACGCCACCCGAGAATGGGTATCCCGGAGGGCCTCCCGGTGTGTCCGGAGGACAGACCACCGGCGAGTTTTCCGCCGGATAAAACAGGTCGTCATAGGTGAACGGTACAGAAGCGTCGTTGCCGGTAGGGTGGAACGTCCCGTCCGAAGCGACACTCGGCAGACCCGATACCGATGCCAGGCCAGTGATCGCCGCGTTCACAAGACCGATCGACGTATCCGTGAACGTACCGCTGATTCCCGTGACTTGATAGCCGCCCGGAACTCCGGGAACGGCTGTGTTCGAAACCTGCAGGGTGAAATTGCCGCTAAGAGTGCCGCTGTTGGTATCGCCTGAAACGGTATTGCCGGTGAACGTGAAGCCGTAGAACGAATCAGCCTTGGCCGGCGTAACCGCAACCGCCATGGCCGCTGCCAGCAGAACTGGCAACCCAATGTTCCAGCGCCGCTTCGCGCCTCTCCGTAAACCCCTTTGAGAGAACAAGACTCCCATATCGCTTTCCTCCCTTAAAGTTCAGTGCCCTGCTTATGGGTCGCGACTGACAACCTGGATGTTATAAGCCGGAAGGTAACGTAACACGACATATTTGGTAACGTGCAACGACATATTTCGTAACGTACCACGACATATTTCACGGATGGTCCCCGCACCTGTGATGCGAATCGCGCATTCGTTATGTCGCAGAACAACAGCACGGCTCCCCAGCCCATCCGACAACCCTGAGGTCAATAACTTGATCAGGAAAACTATCTCCGCATGCATCCTCTTCGGCGTTTGCTGCGCCCCGCTCGCAGTCCTAGCCCAGCAGGGTGACCATCACGACGATCACGCTCAGCAGCAGAACGACCGTCGTGACGGCTACAACCAGCAGCACCAGGGCGACCGTCACGACGATCGTGGCCAGCAGCAGCAGTACGTCGAGCACAGAGAATGGAAGCGCGGCTACCACATGAATCACGGCGACTGGAACCGCGGTCAGCAAGTCAACTACCGCGCCTATCACCTGCAACGGCCGCGCTCAGGCTATGAGTGGCGTCAGCTTGACGGCAACTACATCATGGCTAATTCCCGCACAGGTGTCGTTTCGGTCGTCATCGCACGGCATTAAGCCGAATGTGCCGAAAACACAAGAGCCCCGCATTGCGCGGGGCTCTCTCACTTCACTCTCGTGTTTTTACGACAACCGCCGCCTCAGGACTCCTGCAAATCCCAGCAGGCCCGTCCCCAGCAGCACGAAGCTTCCCGGCTCCGGCGTTGCGCTGAACTCGAAATTCGGCCCAAAATATGCCGGCTCGGTTCCGCCGTTGACGGTCGGATCCGCCAACGTTGAGCCGGCGATGAAGGAACTATTATTGAACGTGATCTGGGACGCCGTCGCAAAGTTAGTTGCCCCACCTGGGAAAATCATCGGGTCGTCGCCAGTCGTATACAACGCGCCAATAAAATATTGCTGACCCGCCAGAAGCACTATTGGCGATACGCCCACCATGCGGAACTGATCGTCCAATGTAGCTCCCGTGCCGCTTGGAACCGTAGTCGAGCCCAGCAGAGTTCCCGTGCTGTTCCACAGTCCCACCTGGTGAGAATCCACCAGACCATTCTGCGCATCGTCAAACACTCCCAGATCCAACACATCGATGTTGGAGTTGGCCGTGAAACTCCAGCCCACCGTGAATGGCGGATTTCCCAGAGTTGATCCCGTAGTGTTGCTGAAGCTTACCGCGTTCGTTTGTGCCGAAGCGCTCAGAAGTGAAAGACACCCGATCGCACCGGCAATCAGGGTATAGCGGCTCAGAATATTCATTGAAATTCTCCCCCAGTCGTGGTTGCACCGATAACTCACGCAGTGAGAAGCGTATCTCAACCAAAACTGCTGTCAAGATGAACCTTTTTGCATAGAAGGTGGTAAATCTGAGGCCAACATCGCTCAGACCGCTCGCCACCCGCAGCGCCTTGCTCGCTCGCCTTGCACGAGCCTACTTTGCATACGCATTCTTTTCGTAGGCTGAGACGACGCCTTCCGCGGGCAGGCGGCAGGTGTCGGGACTATCATCTATTTCGCAAAGGCGTCGTCTCCCTGTCTGAACGGCCATCGATATAAAATCACTCCATGACCGATCTACCGCCCAAGCCCACCCCCACGCGCAAGACCGGCCTCAGCCCGAAGGAACAGAAGCTCCAGGCCCTGCGTGAAAAGCTCGCCAACGCCTCCGCCGGCGTCAAGCCCGGAGCAGCCAAAGCCAACGGCTCCGCCGGAGGCTTCCAGGGCAAGTCCACCACAGCCGGCAGAAAAACCGCCTTCCAGCGCAAAGCCACCTAGCCCCAGCGGCGCCCACCACACCGCTTCGGCTACCTGCGCGATCGCGGCAGATTCACCGTCATCAACCGCGGCCCGATGAACCTCGGACCGATCAAACCCAACACACGGTCGATCGACTCCTCCGTGCGCATACCGGACTTATGCGTCGCGCGCATTCCCTTCGCAACCATGTTGCAGATCTCATAACGAGTGTTGCCATAGGACAGCGCAAGATGAACTTTGGTGGAACGCACAGGATCTCCAGTCGTGCAGGTGGATGCAGCGTGTGTTTCGGACTCATCTGGAATGTTGAATGAGAGAAAAGGCGGCCTGCTCTAAGACTACGCCCCTTTTCTCCCCCCGGTTGCCCTATTCGTGCGCAGCTTCCTCGCGCATGGGCGCAGCTTCCTCGCGCATTTACGACTCGCCCTGGCAGCCTTTCGCTTTCTGGCCCTCACGGCCCGCTCCCACGCATCATCCTTTATTCACTCATCACGAGCGCACGCCACCCGATACTTTCTTCCCACGCTATGACATACTGCTCCCGGCCGGGATCCGGCCTTCGCGCCGTCGCGGCCACTGGCTCCAGCACGAACGGAGACACCATGCTCAAACCCGCACTTGCCGCCTCGCTGTTTCTCCTGACACTCGCACTCCGTCAGCAACCCGCTCCCGTCACCCCCATCCCCGCAGCCGACGCTGCGAAGGTCAACCCCGTCAAAGCCACGACCTCCTCCCTCGCCCATGCCCGCAAAATGTACGGCTACGACTGCGCAATGTGCCACGGCGAAACAGGCAACGGCAAAGGCGAACTCTCCGCCGGCATGAACCTCAAGGACTACACCGACCCCGCCGCACTCCACGACTTCACCGACGGCCAACTCTTCTACATCATTCAGAACGGCCGCGGCCAGATGCCCGCCGAAGCCGGCCGCCAGAACGAGCAGGAGATCTGGAACATGGTCATCCTCGTTCGCTCCTTCGCCCGCAAGTAATTCATCGGGTGCCCCATCCGTACGCGAAGCGGACGGGTGAGCTGGCACTCACGGACGCACAGCCGGCAGCCCGACGGATCCGCCGTGCTGATGCACGTCGGATGACCGAATCCACCTTTGCTGATCCCCGTTCCTCCATTCGGGTTTGGCGCGATGTCATAGATGATGTTGTCCGGCCGCGCCGCATCGCCTGAAACTCCGCCCACTCCCGCCAGGTGATCCAGCTTCAGATTATTCCGCGTGCGCCACGCAATATCATGGTCCGCGCAGGACGTGTCGCCGCTCACACCTACCGCCCCAATCAGCTTCTTCCCCGGCCCATACAGCCCCAGCCCTCCGCCAAACACATTCACTCCGCCAATCTTCTGTCCCACCATCGGATCGCTGAACGTGCCATACGCCGACGAAGGCCCTCTGTACGCCACCTCCGTGTCCACCGGATTGCTCGCCTGCAAACCATAAAGGCTGCCGCCCGGCTGCACCGCCGAATACAGATTCGCCGTCGAGAGCGACAATCCATTCGGCTGCCCCGACCCCGCGCTGCTCGACGACGCATCCAGGCTGAACGCATTCGCCGTATTCGCCTTCTGCGCCGAGATCACCCTGCTCCCCGGCCACTGCGCCCCGCGATTCACTCCCGTGAACGCCACCGCGCACACCACGCCGTCGCGATCCACAATCGTTCCCCACATCTGATTATTCAACCCGCTTGATTCCGTAGCTGTCGCCGCAGCCAGCGCCGTCTGCAGTTGAAAATAGTTCGGCAGGTTCGAGCATCCGTTGCCGCTCTCGCCTCCATCCTTCGCGTGCACCACGCCTCCGGCCAGTGAAAGCGCCAGAACCAGAGCAGCCGTTGCCGCCCCATACAGAATTCGTTGTCGTGACATATCAGACTCCTTCTCTTGGAGGTTCAGGAACCCGACAGAATTAAACTCATTCGCCCGGCAGATTTTAGGGATGATTTAGACCCGGCAGAGTCTTAAGGAATCACCCAAATCTACGCGCAACCACCACGCCGCGCAATCAAACGTCGTGAGACGCAGCAAGTTCTCTCACCCTCTCTTCGAGAGTTTTTCGCGCGCTCGAATACCCCATGGTTTGCTAGCATTCTCTCCTCTCCACCCGAGGTGAAAAATCCTTGAGCAAACTAAACCTGCGCATCTTCGATGGAACCCGCAACCTGTTCGCTGCTCCCGCGAAATTCCTCATCACGATTACCGACGGCAATCAAAAACAATTGGTTCGCGACTACTTCAACGCGCCAACTCAGGCCTTTGATCTTCCCTTCTATGACAACTTCGGTGACCTCTATTCCGTCGTCGTCTGGGCGGATGGCTATCGCCAGGTCGGCTTCGCGCCCGTCAAGCTTTCAGACTCCACCCCCACAACTCTTGACCTGATGCTGGTCGCGAACGATCCAGGTTTCAGCTTCGTCAACGCGCGATGGGACGCCGTCTTCCAGAAGTTCCCCTTCCTCGGCGGCGATACCGATGCACCCACCGCGCAGGCGCGCTATGAAAATCTCCTCGATCGCCACGAACCGGTCATCGCCTGCTTTCTTAATCTCGTCGAAGCCATGAGCCAGATCTTGCTCGCCGACGGAACTCCACTCCCCTACATCAAACAGATGCGCTGGGACATGGCCCCCCAGCAGGACCGCTTCTTCGCATACTGCGACGCAGAGCTGGTCGATCAGGTCCGGGACGCCGCCAACCACGGCCTCTTCGCGCAGGAATCCGCCGCCTCCGTCTTTCATCCCGGCGCCACCAACAGTTGGAAACAGATTCAGTTCGGCGAAGCCAACGTCCAGCTGACATTCCACGAGAACGCCCCCGACAGCAAAGTCATCAACGGCGTGAAGTGTGTCACGCTCGAGCCTGACATCGACTACTATCGCGACCTCGGAGCGCACACCATCTTCGAAGTCATTCCCAACGGCCTCACCCACTCGCTCACAGATCCCATCGAGGTCTACGTACTCCGCTGGGTCGCCGGTCAACATGCCGGGGTGCCCCAGTTTGCGCCGCTCTACACGCTCACGTCGACAGTCCCCGTAACCCCCGCCGCGAGCGCGCCAGCCTCAACCCAACCCGCAAAGAAGCCGGCGTCCAGACTGAAGCGGCGTTGACTCCCCTTCACCACTCCCCCACACCGCGCAGGGTTGCCCGCGGTGATGAAAAGTTCCTGAAAACTTTTGGTAACACGGCATCATTTCGCCGCGCCGGCATGCATCCGACTTCATTGGTGTTACGGAGAAGCCGATGCGCTGCCGATATTTTCAAGGTCTCATCCCCACCGTTCTGGCACTCGGAGCAACCTTCACCTCAACCGCAATCGCGCAGGAAATTTCCGCGCACGCCCGCGCCAAAGCGCAGGTTGAAACCCGCGACAGGCAACACCACAACAAGCTCAAGTCTGAAGCCATCCCCACCGTCGCCGGGACCGTTGCGGGCGGCGTCGTCGCCGGTCCTGGCGGCGCCTTTGTAGGAGCCAAGACAGGCCACACCGTCGGCTCAGCCTTCCACGGCATCAAGAAGCACCATGACATCAAGCAGCAGGAGAAGCGCAACGCCGCTCATCGCCGTTACGTCTCGCACCGCCGCTCCTCCCGCACCGCAGCTCGCCGGCGCACGCTCCAATAAATCTCTTCAATAAATCTCTTCCATGAAAATCCCCGCCACAAAAATGTGGGGCGGGAATCATCCCGCCCCACGCAGGGCCGAGGGGAGGACTACTGAGTCGGAGGCTGAGCGCTGGGGGCAGGGTTCAGCGTCAGCGGCTGGCTGTCCGTCGAGCGCATGCCATTCGCACTGCACGCAAACCGCACCGACAGCGGATCGGTCGTATCCGTACTTGTTACGCCCGGATTCAGCGGCGGATTTCCGACACCGTTGTTATGGCCCAGCGCGCTGAAGTAAGCATCGTTCATCACGCCCGGCTCCGTGCTCACCTTGCATCCCGGCGCAACCGCCGAACCCTGCCACGTCATCGGATTCGGAGCCCACGAGCTGTCCGTCGGAATCGCCGTATTCCCATCCGGCACCGGAATCGTCATCGTGTACGAGGTCCCGTCGATGCAGCTCACGTCCGCCTCAACGTACCCTCCCGAAAGCGTCACCGTCGAGCCAGGATGTTTTCCCTTCACCGCAAACTGATAGCCCGTATTCACCGTATCGTTCGCGTTGATCCGCACCGCACCCGGCAGGCCGATGAAGCCCAGCAGGCCCGGAACGCCCTGCAGATCCATCACGAAATTCCCGCCCATGGTCCAGTCGTTCGGGAACTTCGGATTGCTGTCCGGGTTCTGCTTGCCCCACCACCACGTCCACCGGCTCGTATCGAGATTCGCATACGCCGTTGGGAACACCTCGATATCGCTGTTCGTCGCCGCGTTGCCCAGCATGAACTTGCTCACGAACGCCGATATCGCCGGAGCCTCCGCCGGCAGCGTTGCGCAGTGATTGTGTCCGCCATCGATATAGAAGCCGAACCTGTCTCCGATTCCGAAGGCGTTATAGATCTCCTGCGTGGCGCGCGACGCAACCAGGTTGGACCGGTTCGACAGCCAGTAAAAATCGGTGTTGCCCGTCTCCAGCAGAGCGCGCGGCGCCACCAGTGCCATCAACTCATCATGGTCGGTCGGCAGCTTGTAGACGTTGTCGCCTTTAAACTGCTTCATCTGCCCCGCCCACCAGTCGTAATCGGTGTCGTCGATGTCTTCCACCGTGCCCTGCGCCTCGATCTCATGAGACACACGCCACGACGGCGCGCCTCCGCCGCCATTCTCCTGCGCGATCGTTAACGCAACCCGTTCATCCAGCGCACCCGAAATCAACGCCATCTTCCCCGCATACGAGCACCCCGTCACTGCAATGCGGCTCATATCCACCGGCAACGGATTCACTGACTGCTTCGTTGCGATCTCCATGCCGTCGATCAACCGGCTCACGCCCCACGCCCACGCAGCGTACTCTCCCGAATTGCTCGTGCCACTGCACACACCGGCGCAAAGTTCCGGGTAGAGCATGTAGAACGGGTCCTTCGTGAGATCGACCGGCGAAGCAAATCCGGAGTAGGTCGCCACCTGCGTCGCCACGTAGCCAACCGTCGCAATGGGCTGGCCCTGAAACACGCTCTTCGGAAGACTCCCATAGTCAGGAGGCGGCGGAGGAGGAAACGTAAACGTCTGTCCATTGAACGTGAAGCTGAAAGCAGCCTCCATCGGGATCAATGCCGGAAACGGTCCGCTGCCCATTCCCTGCGGAATATAAACGCCCGAGGTCAGCGTCATCATCTTCCCATTCCTCGTCACATTCACCGTCAGCGATCCTGTGCTCTTGCCTGCCGCCGGCGCCGTGTAGCTCGCCGTGATCGTGCAATCGTGACAGTCCGGCTTCGGTCCTATCTCATACTTCTCAATCGCGTCGATCATCTCGTTCCGTCGCCTCTCCCACTGCGAGAACGACGTATCGCGAACTCCATTCGCAAACCGGAACGCATCCGGCAGCGGCCGGATAATCGGCAGATGCGCGAAGTCCGGAAAATTCGGCGTCGGCGTATCCGCGCCCGTGTTCTCCACGTTGTAAACCAGCGGAGTGCTCGAATCACCCCACGTCTTCTCCTGCGCAACGGCTCTCGGCGCAGCCGCCGCCACAAGCAGCAGCAGTCCCGCTGCAACCGATGCTTTGGCAAGACCGGATTCTCTAACCACAGTCATAAGCCGCACCAACGCCGGCTCGATCCACATCAAGCGAAGACTGCTCATAAGTTCCTCACTCTTGGGTGGCGGGGGGAGCGCTCTCCCGCTGACCCGGTTAGACGAAGCGTGGCAAATACGCCTCGCCGGAGAGTTAAAGCGCCGTCGCTGCCGCGTTTGCAACGGAGCCGGTTACGACTGGGGTAGAAAATCTCCCAACCCAGCCACACAACTGTCTTACTTCGCGTCGCAAACTATTCCCGGCCAATCTTCCTTGTCAAGGACAGATTTTGTAAATTGTTCAGGAAATATCAAATATTTCCTTCATTCCATACCTCGAATTAACCCCCACGGCTGCGTGCGTATACAAATGCCCCTCGCAAATCACTAACATACGGCGTCACCTGGCCTCGCGTATTACACCCCCTGACACCGCCCAGCCGCTCGCCTGCCCCAAGAGACAATCTCCTGACAATGAAATGACGCCCATCAACCCTCCCGGAAAGTAAGCTAAGCGGCATCGGACATGTTGTTCCCCGGGGGTACGTTGAAACCATTTCGCACGATCCTGGCCAGAGATCTGGATTCCGTATCTCTCAAAAATGAGATGGAGACCTACGGATACGTCTTCGTCCGCGACCTGTTGCCGAAAGCGGACCTGGACCTGCTCCTCCGCGACATGATCCGCATCGCCTCCGACGACAGCTGGCTCATCGAAGGGACCGCACCGTCGGACCGCCTCGCCGATCCCGCCAAAGCCTGCTACGAACCCGATCCGATCTATAAGCGCGCCTCAAACCGCGCCTTCTGCCTCGAGAGCCTCCACGCGTTGGCGCATCATCCCGTATTGACCGGTGTGATGAAGCGGCTTGTGGGTCCTCACCTCCTGGTTCATCCCAAGCCCATTGGGCGGATCATCTTCCCCAACTTCAAAGGCGCCGTTCTGCACGCCCATCAGGACCACTCCGGCATTGCAGGAAGTTCCGACAGCTACACCGCATGGATGCCCCTGCATGATTGCCTCGAGGGACAGGGCACGCTCGAGATCAAGGAGATGTCGCACCTCTTCGGGCTGCAACACACCGAGGGATACATCCAGCCGGAACAAGCCCGCGGCGGCGATTGGGCAGGCGGACGGATCAATGCGGGAGACGTCGTGATCTTTCACAGCTTGACGGTCCACACCTCCACGCTGAGCACCTCCAGTCAGCTGCGTTGTTCCATGGATTGCCGGTTTCAAAGCTATGACGACGTCGTCTCTCCGTTCGAGATCGTGTTTCCCAACCGCGCTAAAGGCGGACGAACCTGGGAAACCACCTACGCGGACTGGAAGCATGACGACTTGAAATACTACTGGCGCGATCTGCCTTTGCGTCTCAAGCCCTCGGTGACCGAGCTGGCCGAGAAGGCCGGGAACGCCGACACTCCCGAAAAGCGGCTTCGCTACGCAACCACCCTGGAACTGATTGAGCAGGAGATTCCCATGCTGGTGCACTGAGCGCTTTTGGACGACTGGAAGAAGGCCAGGAAACTCC